>CAZGIV010000042.1:0-14390 GCA_964526175.1 uncultured Thermoplasmatales archaeon
CGCACGGTTATGCTTGCGGTTGATCATGGGTACTTCATGGGCCCGACATCAGGGCTTGAACAACTAAATTCTATGGTGAATCCTTTGTTGCCGTATGTGGATACGTTGATGTTGACGCGTGGTGCCTTGCGGAACTACATTGCTCCAACAATTGACATTCCAATTGTCCTACGAGTCTCTGGTGGGACCAGCATCATTGGAAAAGAACTATTGCATGAGGGAACCGTTGTTTCTATAGAGGATGCGATTCGATTGAATGCATCAGGGGTCGCGTACTCGATCCTTGTTGGTGCAGAATTTGAGCGTGATACGATCCTTGGGATGACCCAGTATATCGACGAGGCAGAACGGTATGGAATCCCGGTGCTTGCAGTGACCGCGGTTGGGAAAGAAATGAAACGGGATGCCCGGTACATGAGTCTGGCCTCTCGGATGGCTGCTGAACTTGGGGCACATATCGTCAAGACCTACTACGTAAATGAGTTTGAAAAAGTCATTGAATCCTGCCCGGTGCCTGTTGTGATTGCAGGAGGGAAGAAACAACTAGAAGATGGGGCATTAAAGATGGCCTATGACGCGATTCATGCAGGTGCAATTGGTGTTGACATGGGGCGGAACATCTTCCAGAGTTCAAACCCTGTTGGTATGGTAAAAGCGGTACATGCAATCGTCCATAAAAACGCGACACCGAAAGAAGCCTTCGAGGTCTTTAAAGGAAAAAAGAAATAAGGAGTCTTGCTCGTATCACGATATGTTTAAATAAAACATGCTATTACCCTAGCTGAGGAGGCATACATTATGGATCTACTAACATGGGTAATAATCCTGTTAATAATACTAATTATCGCGATAATACTGTTGGTCTTCTGGGGCATTTACAACAGGATAATTAGAGCTGAAAACCAGATTGATAACTCTTGGGCACAAATCGATGTCCAGATGAAACGGCGGGCGGATCTTATCCCAAACCTTATGGAAACCGTCAAAGGATACATGAATCATGAACGGGGCACCATGGAGAGTGTGACCAACGCCAGAGCCGCCATTATGAGTGCTAAAACACCGCAGCAAAGCAATGATGCAAACAACATGCTGACTGGTGCGTTAAAAACCTTATTTGCGGTGGCGGAAAACTACCCTGACCTCAAAGCGAACCAGAACTTTTTACAGTTACAAGATGAGCTGACTCATACCGAGGATAAAATCGCGTATTCACGCCAGCATTACAACGACTCTGTCCTACGTTATAACAATACTATCGAGACGTTCCCTGGAAATTTCTTTGCCCATAGAATGGGACGAAAAGCCAGAGAAATGCTTCAGATCCCTGAGGCATCAAAAGAAGTACCGAAGGTTTCATTCTAACGTCCAGGTAATCGTTTGATATTATGGCACAACAACCACGACTCGTAGAGGACCATATACGGAAAAACAAACGGGACACCGTTATTATCTGTATGATGATGGTCATTCTTCTTTTTTCTATTATTTTTGCTATCGGTCTTCTTTTTGGTGCTCCACCGATTCTGACCATGATGATTGGGTTACCAATTGCGTTGTTCTACATCTTTATAACCTATTCATTTTCCGTGCAAAGCGTGATTTCTGCAGCGCGAGCACGACCCGCAAACCCGCAGAATCGAGACGAGAAACTCCTTATTTACAAAGTCGAGGAGATGTCTCTTGCAGCCGGGTTACCGACTCCTAAGGTCTATGTGCAGGAGTCAAAGGATATCAATGCGTTTGCGACAGGTCATAAACCTGAGGATTCCATCATCTGTGCAACCACAGGGGCCATACAACAATTGAACACCGAAGAACTCGAAGGAGTCATTGGCCATGAAATGAGTCATATTCAAAATCGTGATATCCTGGTCATGACCGTCACTGTGGGAGTCGTTGGGGCGATTGCGTTACTTGCTGAGATTGCCGTACGGATGCTATTCTTTAGCGCCGTTGGGGGCGGTGGAGGGAAAAAGAATCAAGGAAATATCATCATTATTATCATCGCGGTGATCTTTATTATTCTTGCACCGATTTTCTCTCGGCTAACGTATCTTGCGATTTCAAGGAGACGGGAATATCTTGCTGATGCCAACGGAGCGTATCTGACGCGAAATCCGGAAGGCTTAGCAAAGGCATTGGAAAAAATTAAAGCAGATGTCCCGAACGACCCAAAGGGCTCAAAGACGGTCGCCCCTCTCTATATTGCGAATCCTTTTAAACGAGCGCTTCGTGAATCTATCTGGTCAACGCATCCTCCTATTGATGAGCGGATTCGTCGATTGCGATCGATGTAACCATTTTTTTTAACGGTTATTTCGTAAGAACGCTGGTTAGAAATTGATTGATAGTATGTGCCCCGTCTTTTATTTTACCGGGAGTCATTTGCAATGCACAAAAAGTTCCAACAGGGACAAACCCCTGGGTCTGTGCATATTGTTTCATCATGTCAATGGCTTTGGTCTGTGAAACAGGTGGGCCACCACCGGTGATGAACAACCCGACTTTCTTGCCTTTTCCGTTTATCGCTTGGTTAAAAAACGTTTTGATAAATGGAGCTGGTTTATGAGCCCAGATTGGACAACCAACAACTATTTCATCAAATTCTTTCAGATCAAATGCGGGGTTTTTTTATCGGAAGATCTTTTTTGTCGGAACGCTGCATATCCTGCTTTGAAAAACCCTGGTTTTTTTACGGCTTCGATTTCAACTACTTTTACAGTTCTATTCTGTTCTTTGAGTTTTTCTTCTAACAGTTTTACTACGTAGCGTGTGTTTCCGGTTCTTGAGTAGTAGATAATACCAACGGTCATATTCGTCATTTCTCCTCTTCAGCGGGTAACTTCCTTGTCTATTTAATTGTTATGGGAAGAATTACTTCGAGAAACCGCAGGTTAGAAGCAATGAACTATAAGCATTGCATCGAAAAGTAAATAAGGAATAAACCTATGGTAGCGGAGATTTCATATGAAGAAAACAGGTATAATTATCAGTATCGGTCTCCTGATGCTTGTTACGTTCTATCCGAGCGTCAGTGCAAATGATTCTGGTGTGATCGTCGACCAAGAAATCGTAAAGATATCTCTTGCCAATAAAGGGTTACAGGTTGATGAGACCATTAAAGTGACCAATAAAGGATTTGAGAACGTTACCTCTCTTCGTTTCTGGATCCAACAGAACATCCAAGATAGTGTTACCATCACCGAGTTACAATCTGGTATAGAGCTCATTCCGCTGATAACGGGAAATATCCGCAGCTGTAACCTTAGTGCCTCAAATCTTACTATTGTGCCAGACGCATCCCTTAGCTTTCAGTTGACGTATTTTCTTCCTACCACGGAGCAGAACTTCGTAAAGACTCTTTTATATGATACCACCTTATTTTCCGTGACCTATGAGGACCGTGATCTTTTCCATGGGGAGCATCTGCTGTATGGTTCTGATGTGAATAACGGCATGCAGATTCGTTTATACAAACCGACCGAAGCTCCCTTAAACATCACTGTTCTTGTCATCGTCTTTGTCGTTGTTATTGTTGTGCTTGCGTTGCTGTTGTTTTTGTTAAAGAGACAACGGTCGAAAACAAAAAAAGCGGTTGCAGAATCAGAAGAAACTCTTGTGACGAGAAAGACATTGCTGCTATCGCTGCTTAAGGATTTAGAAAAACAGTACCGTGCGCAATCCATCTCCGATGAGACGTATAACAAGATAAAAGATGAATATAAACAGCAAGCTGTTGATGTTATGAAGAAGCTTGATGATTTGAAAAAATAAGTTAAAAATCAAAGATGCTGGGTTGTTTCAGATCGTTACTTACTTTTTCTTCTTCGTTTTTTATGTTCACAACAGATTCGACCTGAATTTCTCCTTGTTTCTCATCAGTTTTCTCAGCGCATTGTACAATGTCTTTCATCTTATGGAGATATTTTTCTCCTAAAAGATATTTGGCTTCGCTTTCTGATAGATCTAAGCTCTTGATCATCTTACAGGCGAATCGAGGGTTATTCCTGAATAAGGATTGGAAATGGGGAAGTATCACTTCTTTTGTCTTCTGATTCGAGGTGTGATTTAGTTTTGAGATTTTTTTTACCACGCCATCTCGTAGCATTCGTGTGGATTGATTACTTTTCATCTCCTTTATCCATTGTGGGAACGCGTACCGGGTGTTACCATAGGTGTGGGTTTTTGCCACAGAAACCCCGCCACTCATTAAATCACATGCGTACGACCAGAGCTCATAGGCTCTTCCTTTTTTGACTCTACCAAAAAACACATCTGCCTTTGAGACCCCATCATATCCTCGAACGAGATCCTCAATGTCGAGATATTCTCTGGGTAGATTTTCGCTAATCCACAGTAAGAGCATTTCAGGTTGTACATCGACATTTCTCATGCATTCTCTACTGTTCTGAAAGCTTTTTGTTTTAAACACTTCTCGTAATGCATCGAAAATAAGGGTTTCTCGATCTCGATACCCCAGGGCATCCATATCCTGAAGGTTAATTTGTTTTCGATTAAAACATAGTGATTGTAGATCGTTCACCGCTGATCGGGCGTCTCCTTTGGATCGGTCCGCGATGGTCTTGAGTAATCGTATATCGGCAATAACATTTTCCTCTCTGCAGATTCGTTTGAGCAATTCGATAATATGATGTGAATGTACTTCGTAGAATTGAATAACGGTGCAGAGTTGTTTGAGTGATTCGCCTCCTCCTTTTGTCAAAGCATAGTAATCATTAACGATTAGTATGATAGGTTGTTTTGTTATTTTGATGGTATCGATGATTGCTTTTTTCCCACCTTTGTCTCCGAGGTCACTTTCTCCTTCTGATCGGTCAAGCTTTTCATAGAGGTTATCTGCTTCATCAAGGATGATAAGTTTTCGTCCTCCCTGTCTCGATGGTGTGAATCCTCCTAAATTATCAAAGGTTTCGTTGACTGCACCTGCGGTAGCGACCCGTTTGATGGATGATTCATTACGTGCATCTGATGCGTTGAGTTCGAGGATTGTCCAGCCAAGGTCATGTGCGAGTGCAAGGGCACTGCTTGTTTTACCGGTTCCTGGTTTCCCCGAGAGGATCACTGCTCGTTTCTCTGGGGTCTTTCCTTGGTTCCATCGTTCCGCCCAGGCACGTAAGGTAGAGATAGCACGTTCGTTACCTACGATGTCTCGTAATGTTTTCGGTCGGTATTTCTCGGTCCAGTCCTCCATTGGTATAAGAGAAGAAACAGTGGGTATTTTAAGATTTGTTTTGGCATAACCTTTTTATCAGACTGGTTTATTATCTCCTCCTCTGAAAGCGGGGATGGCCCAGCCCGGTAAGGCGTAGGATTGCTAATCCTATGGTCTCTGACCTCGGGAGTTCAAATCTCCCTCCCCGCGTAAATATTTATCACGGTTATAATTAGCACGGTTGTTAAAACAGAAGAAAAATCAGACTGATTCAATTTTTATAGCAACTTATCAAACTATGATAAAAAAAATGTATGGGCTCGGCAGGACTTCAGGAGAACAACGGGAGAGATTTCAGGGGTGAGTTTTACGAAAAAATCCAACTCTGTTTTTACAGGCAATTGAATCTATCTCTTTACACTTTTTCTTTTTTTTCAATCCATTTAATTAATGTTTCATATTGAACTTATCTATATCTCGCTCTTTGGAAAGTAAAAAATCGAGAAAATTTATTCCTTTATTTTTACACGTTTGATAAACACTTAACAAAACTAAATGTGATTCCAAACCTCTTTTAGTTATTGGTCCTCTTACAAACCTTTTATATTCTGCAAGATGTTTAACCGCATATTCAGCATTATTGTTATTCCATGGAACATTGTCATAATCTAAAAATAAGAAGAGTTCTTTTTTGTAATTGTTTATTCTTTTTTTGAAACCATCAGCAAGTTCTGAATAAAAATTCTGTTTTGAAAGCCATTTATAAAATCTATTTACATCTTTTTTGTGTTTCTTCATGTGTCTACTTTTAAGTCCAAACCTATCAATCGTATCGATAATCTCCCGTAATAAACGACCAAATAATATCACAAGGTCTTTGAGTTCGTTATCGAATGGATTTTTTTAATAAAGCGTCATTTAAGTCTCTAATTAAATGAACAAGACATTTCTGTTGGGGGCATTTCAAAGAATCATAGCCTGCATAAAAATCTGTCACGAGAACTCCATTAAAATCTTTGAGTAGATCATGAAGGAAGTCTGCTTCTCTTGAGGATTTATACAAATAAATAACTTCTTCCATGTTGGTAAAGACCCATACATATCCATCTTCGTCTTTTGTTTTTAATTTCGTTTCATCTGCATGGATTAAATGACCGTTAGTTATTTTCTTCAATATAGTTTTGTATGTTTTACCATACCATTTTGAGGCGATTAATTTCAGGTAAAAAATTCTATAATACTCTATCGGTATCCCAAAATAATCTCTAAGATTTCTTTCAAGATGCCGGAATGGAGTTCCATTTACAATATTTTGATGTATTATCCAGGAAAGCAAGTTGCGTCCAAAACCTATCCTCTCACGTTTCATATAATATTTCGGCGGAGATTTATTTATATTATTAACATAAATTTCCATGAAATTTTTTGGTATAAAACTTTTTTTGCATGATTGGCATCGATACAGAAAAGTCTGATATGTTGTGATCCATCTTTTAATTCCATATTGTAAGAAACGCAAATCAAAAAATATCTTTTTATAAATATTTTTTTCGTCTTTAACTATATCTTTGCTGTTACAGGAATAACATCTATATGACTTAATATCGATTATTTTATTTGGCTTGTATTTAAATATTGCTTGTTTTTTCTTTCGTTGAATACTTTTTTTAATCGTACTATTTGTACGGAAATATATTTTATTTCTTTGATATTCAAAATAAGCGCATTTATTAATTACATCAATATCCTTGGTAACTGCCACAAAATTTCCGAAAAATGGAGATGTATTATCATAGTCAAATTTCATCTCTTCAACATTAGACATGTTTTTAGATTCGTTATCTGAAATCTTGAAATTATCTCTATTGAAAATTCCATATATAGTATCTGTGACTGTTTTTAATGCAACACAATCTTCGTAATTGTATTTGATCAATGCTTCTCTTAATTCAACATCGTTTGTCTTTTCCCATCTTTTGCGCCATACTAAAGTTTGAATACCTATTAAATCTGCGTTTGACCAAGTACTACCAAGATATTTTCCTATGTCTTTCAAACTATTGGAATAAGTTGGGAAATATAGATTTGAATGTATAATCGTGAGTATGTTAGTAGATTTATTTCTGAGCAGGTCTTTAGTTTTTTTTGTTGGATTACATTTGAGCATTCGTTTGAAAACTCTCGATTCATATTTGCCATAATGGAAAAGATGAGCATCTGTTAATCCATTAAGTATCTTCAGACATTCCCTAAATATTTTTTTTCCTCACTGGCATTATTGGCCCATAAAGAATATCGTATCTCTTTTCCATTTTCAACAACTAAAAGACCTATTAAATAAATATACCTTCCACCCAGATAACCTTCCATATCAATGAAGACTTTTGTCTTAGTATTTGGCATGTTTACCTTATCATAAAGATAGGTTTTTTGCTCTCTGATTGCTAAAGCCTGTAATGGAAAATAATAGGGATGTTTGTTTATTTTTACTCGTTTATTTCTCTTTCGTGGCCGAAATGTAAATGAAAGTTGTTTGACAGTAAATATTCCTTTGTTGTTATATCTCTTAATTTCTTTTTCATCCATCCTAGATAAAAGGCCTAAACCGTCTTGTTCTATCAGTTCTTTTTTACATGTTTCTTGGAACTCGCAAATTTTGCAATGACTCTTTTGGAAAAGAATTAGTTTAGATTCTCCTTTTGAAATTTGGATTAATTCATTTAGCATTCTTTTTGCTTCCATTAAAAGAGGCTTAATCTTGAATTTTAAAATCCTCAAGTTAGAACCATATACTATTTTACCAAATTCATAATCGATTCCAAATAGTTGGGATAGAATAACACATTTAATGCAAATTGCTAATTTTTCAGCTTTTTGGATATTTTCATTTGAAGAAATCATTATGGGAATATTCATTTTTCTTGAAGATGAATTTTTATTTGAATCTATCTCCATCGCATCAAAACTGATTTGAAAAGCTTCGATTTCTAAAGTTGGTTGAATCAGAACATTCACTTTTGATAATCGGGAATTACTTCCAAATTTAAACCCATGCAACAGTTTGTCTTCGCCATGTTCTTCCAGAAGAGAATCATAAAATTTTGTTTTCAACTCTGATAATTGTTCTTTTTGAAAAAGTTCATACTCTTTTTTAATACCGTGTTCATTATTGAGTTTGCGATAGGCCTTATATTTACAGTTCAGATAATTTTCTATAACTTCATCGCTAATCATAATTTACCGCCTCTTTTTGAAAAATACATTCAAAAATATTTATCTTTACTTGAATGAAGTTAGAAGGTTTGGAGTGCGGGAGAAAATCAGACAACTTTAATTACAATACATTAGAGATGTATATTTGAAGCTATTCTAGGGATATATCTTCTTTCTCCTAGGGGGTTTTTCAACCAGTCTCCGTGAAGGCTCTCTATTCGCTCCAATAAAATCTGCTGCGAAAAACTGAGGCAGAATATCAGATGCAACAGCTTTCTTTACGACAAATAAGGGAAATTCTATGAAGAAACAGAAGTTCTGCAAACCTCTCTTCCTTTTCAGGTTTTATTCCTCAGACGGTGCAGCAGGAAAAGTGTTTGGCAGTTCTGTTGCTCTTGGTAATGACTCTTTTTTCTGATTTGGTTAACGTTTTTTCTTTTCTTCAAGTTGTTTAAGATTCCAGAGGATACTTGGATGCTTTGTAATATGCTGATTTAAGAGATCGTGATGTTCTAGAAGAGTTGGTTCAAATCGGTGAAAATCAAAGAAGGTATCGATGAGGGTTTTGTATGTGTCTTTGGAATTGTTGAGATGTTGAGTGATATAAACTTGTGTTTTTTCTTTGATGTCTGCCGGTACATAACTGTTTCGTATCAGATTTTTTAACTGGTCATCGATCATGACATTCTTGATAATGGTATCCGAATTGCGATGGTAGAGTCGTGGTTCTTTTCTCATGAGACTATCGATAACCAGGGCGACGTCAAACAGGGTGGTATTGAGTTTCATCTTTGAGATAGTGTAGGTGTCAAAGAGGTCTCTTGAACTAGCGGTGTTTTCCGTTCCATATCTGTAAAGGAAGGTGCAGAATTTATTTCCAAAGAGTTCTTCTCGTTGAGGTGTCTGAACTGGGAACTCATTACCAGTTTTCAGATGGGTTAACGGGAGAAGGATGTCCTGAGATAATACCGGTATTCGCCGCAGGTACCCAATTTCGATTTTTAGGGAATCTTTTCCACCATCAGCAGTCTTGTACCCAACGTCGAATCGGGTTAATGGGTACGATGGTTGGATTGCAATATCATCGTTGTTATAATGAAGATCGTGTAATATTTTCTTGATTATAGTGTCAATTTCATTTCGTTCCTGTGCCCAGTCGTTTTGTTGTTGGTCACGATAGTTAAAATCGATGTCGATACTGAGACGGGGAATATCTTTAAAGTGAAGGAAGTTGAGTGCGGTACCACCGTAGAGCGAAAGTCGTTTCTTTGTGTATTTGGTGGTATAGATTTTTTGGAGGATGTCGCTGATTCGATAGATTTTTTCTATGAGCCTTGGGTTAAATCCAGATGTATCGAACATCGTTATACGCCTCGTAAGAGTTCGTTGAACCCAATAGGGACATATACGTTCCAGGTTGCATTCAAGGTACTTTTGCTTCCTTTTTTAATATACATGGGTGAATCACCGATGTGCTTTTCTAAAACATTGTGTAGATCTTCGAGGATACCTTGATAATAAGGGTTTTTGATAAAGAGTTCAAGGATGAGACCCGTTTTGCGAAATAAGATATCTTTTTGTATGATGGTGAGAAGGGATTTGAGTTCTTGTGCGGTGACACCAGATAATCCTTCGAGGCTTTTAAGACATTCTTCCCAGCCGCCAGCGTACTGTGGTCTGTCGATGCAATCAAGGAATGTTTTGCTGGGTGATGAGAGTTGGATTTCTTGGTTTTTATGGAGACGTTTTTTTATACCAAGGTTTGGATATGAGGTGAACACTGGTTGATACGCGATGTGTTTGAAGGTGAATGGCCTGAATTTTTTTTCATAGGGTACGACCGTGTAGATGGTATTGTAACTTGAGTAGGCGCAACCATGTAGTTCTAATGCGGTATGATATCCGAGGTAGTAGGGGGATTGGAGTTTGGAGGCAATGAGATATGCATCTGGTTGAAATGAAGGATCATTAATCATGGTTGGCTGCACTGCAATATAGAGTCCTCTTTGAGGATGGAGCAGTTTTCCTTGTTGGCAGAGTCTGTTGATATATTCTGTATAGATATATTTTGGAGAGATATGGCGTGTTTCCATGATTGTTGACGCGATGTCTTCGATGTCTTTGTATCGAACGACTTCTTTTTTTAGTAGCTCTTGGTAGAGGGTCTCGTATTTCGCCATAGTTTGACAAATATTCAACGATATACTGGTATTTAACCATTACTGTGTAGAAAAAGTGTCAAAGCTATATTGACGGTTTTTCATCGCTACACTGGTTTTTTACCCGCATACTGTAGAATTTTTGTCAAGATGGTTTGGGAAAAACATTAAATAAAGAAGGAAAATGAATATAATCAGTTATAATATTTTACTAGTTCATTTAAGTTCCTTTTCCAACTGGAATCTTTAAAATCGTAAAAACTCTTGCAACAGATATGACGTTAACATATTTGTTAACAAATACGAGTCCGAATCTCCCTCCCCGCGTAAATATTTAGCACGGTAATAATTAGCATTGTTGTTATCTATGGCTGTGTTGCCTTTAATGTCAGTAGATTGTACTTCGTAATAGTATGAATATTTTTTAAATTTGTTTTTACCATTTATTTTCCTCCCTAAAAATATAAAATAATTATAAATAATATAATGAAAACTAACTTAAATATATCCATAAAAAGTGTTAAGTACAACATTATAACGTTTTTATGCTTATTTTTTTTACAATTTGTTGCACTTATTTTATTTCAACAAAAAAAATAAAGTAAGCAAATAGTCTTTTAAGCTCCCTCAAACCCTACAATTTCAGTAAGTTTTAATCTCTTATTTTACTGTAAACGAAAAAGTCTTTTTAAAATATGCTTTGTCTAAAAACCTTTACCACCTTCTGGTTTTATTAAGGTGAAAAGTTATTACCGGCACACGGGGCGTGTTAATGAAAAATAAAATGATTTCTGTCGGAATAATATTTGTTCTTTTAGTTGTTGCCTTCAGTGGATGTGAAGAAAAATCAAATACATCAACTAGTCGAGAAGAGTTTTCAGTAAACCAAAACCAAAACGTTATAAGTGCTGCTAATGCGCATGTCGTTGTGGAAATTCCTGCGGGTGCGCTTACCATGCAAACAACCATTACTGTGGAGCCTGCAACAAACCTACCTGCCAATTCAACCTATGTTCTTGACACTGCCTATACCTTTGGACCAGATGGTCTTCAATTCCAGCAACCAGTGACACTTAGTATCGCTTATGATGATGGAAAGATGCCTGTCGATATCTTCGCAGAATCCCTAAAGCTTGCAAAACTTGTGAGTGACGCATGGCAGATACTTCCCGATTCTCATGTGAACATGACAAGTCATACGGTGAAAGGGACGATTACCGGTTTTAGCACCTACAGTATCTTAGGAAACAGCGCACGGGTCCGTATTTCTCCTGCTTCGCCTACCTGTCCACCAACTGGTCAAGTCGTGTTTGTTGCAGAAATATTCGGATACCCTGCGGCGTACCAGCCACCATATACATGGACCTGCACACAAAACAGTGGACATATCGTGATCGACCCTGCTGATTACAGTAAGGTCACCTATATCGCCAGAGGCGATGCAACAGAAAATAGCATTGATACGATTAGTCTTGAAGTTGGAGCGACATTTGCTGATGAGAATCATGCAGAAGGAACACTCTATACTTGGGGAACCGCAACAGCAACGGTGACGATAAAAGACACGACAGTCAGTTTTAGTCCTTCACCAGCTACATGTCTTCCTGGCGGACAGGTTACATTGACCGCGACTGTTGCTAATGCTCCGCATTACACCATTGAGTATAGATGGAGCTGCACAAACAATAACGGACAACTAGCAGGCACCCCCTCAGACACTATGAAAGTATATACTGCCAATGAACACGCACTTGAGGGAAGTGTAGACACAGTAAAAGTCGAGCTGTGGACAACCTTTGCTGAAAACGGAAATACACATAAATGGGCTGAGGCAACAGTCACAGTTACCATACAGAAATTATCCATGACCATTACACCATCTGCTGCGCAGGTTCCACCTGGCGGTCTTGTCAGTTTTACCGCAGTTGCCCAGAATTTACCACCAAACTATGAGTTTGAATACAAATGGACCTGTACCAATCAGTATGGAACAACAGTCAGCGGTGCCATCGATGACCATATCATGACGTATGTCGCAAGCGAAACCGCACTTGATGGTGGCTCAGATACACTCAAAGTTGAACTCTGGCAAATCGTAAACGACCAGGAGTTATACAAATGGGCGGAGGCTTCTGCAACAGTAACAATTCAAAAATTATCCTTAAGCATTGATCCAACAACTGCTGAGTGTCCCCCAAGTGGACAAGTGCAGTTTACTGCTCTTCTCAAAGACTTTCCACAAACCTATGAATATGAGTTCAAATGGACGTGTACAAATAAAAACGGCGAGCTTTTAACTAATTCATCATATAATAACACGATTTATTATAAAGCGAATGCAAACGCAGTGAATGGAAGCATTGACACGGTTACCGTTGAGCTCTGGACAATCTTTGAAGACGCAAACCATGTTAAAACCCCCTATAAATGGGCGGAGGCAACAGCAACAATCTCGATTAATTCTGCGCCATTAAGTGAGTACTCCCTTTGTAACTCAGAAGGAACCACCAGGTTCATCGGATCTGGTTCCTATTGGACCTTTTACATTATCGGCCAATCTGGCCAGATCGATTACAACTCGTTCCTTGCACATCCCGGTGATGAGCTGGTTATCTCTTGTAAATATCGAGGGTACGTCCCAGAATGGGAAAATGGTGATGTGTACCTGAAGCACGGCGAATCAATGCGATTCCTAATCAGTAATGATGAACTCCCTACCAACCAGGACCATGAGAATGGAGTGCCAGAGTTTAAAAAAACGTTTATTATCTAGACCTGAAAACCAGAAACATGGATAGAACAAACGCACTGTTGACCTGAATTAATAAAATCTCCAGCCCCGGATCATACAAGAAAGTTTTCCACTGACTTCATTCCAAAACAAAAAAAATAAAAAAAGATAGAGGTGGTTGGAAAAATCGATACGGTCAAAAATGGGGGTTTTATCAATTGAAATCCCTTCGAGAACCAGGTACAATGTCGGCGGACGGCGCGACACTCTTTTTCTCCTGTTGGACAACGTTTTTTGTAAAGACGGACTCGAACTGTAAGTATAGTTTATCCAGCATTATTAAATTAGCAGGTTTTTTGGCAATAAAAAAAGAAAAAGAAGAAAATTTTTTATTTCCGTCTTTTTAGCAAAATAAATGCTATGCCAATGGCTGCGATGGCAGCTATTGCTTCAAAACCAGGGGTGCTTGGGTTTGATGTGGTTTTACTGGCATCTCCACCAGTGTCAAAAGATACTTCAGGGCCTCTGCTGTCAGGAGCCCAATCTTGATACATGTCAGGTGATATGGATATACTGCTATATTTAGCATAACCAAAGATTTCCACTATGGTAGCATTCCCGTGAGTTTCAAACACCGCGCTTATGGTGTGTTCACCGACGATAGGTTCAGGATTGTCAAGGAAATAATCAGAACCAGCTGGGTCTGCAACGATCGTGCTTGCATGACCATCACCCATAATTATAATGTATTGATAATCAGTTGTATTGACGGCCGCATAGTACGTATAGGGGCTTATTTGCTGAATGGTTCCATATATCTCAAGTTCAAGGGTGAGTGTATCACCAGTAATAGTGCAGGTGATCTGCTTTACATCAACGTCAGGTTTCGTTTGGTTTGTCTGAAATGAACTTCCCATCTGTGATTTGATAACATCATTTTGACCATCAGAAATAGTTTGTGCAGACACCACACCACTTGAAAGCACCAGCATACTTACGCATGTGATTATGATGCCATAATTCCAAAATTTCATAACTTT
Source organism: uncultured Thermoplasmatales archaeon (assembly GCA_964526175.1). Classification (GTDB taxonomy): domain Archaea; phylum Thermoplasmatota; class E2; order DHVEG-1; family DHVEG-1; genus SM1-50. The sequence continues at coordinate 14,320 of CAZGIV010000042.1, forward strand.
TTGCCTCCACTCTGAAGTTTTGTAACTAATACTTCTTTAAAAACCTATACATCTAAAACTTAACACATGTT
>CAZGIV010000043.1:0-14276 GCA_964526175.1 uncultured Thermoplasmatales archaeon
CCTGGGGATCTGGAACGTTGAGTACTCCTACACCAGTTCAACAACAGAGCCAGACAATGAACAAATCTACTACCTGTTCGACTGGGGCGACGGCAGCAACAGCGGATGGCTTGGACCTTACTCCTCCGGGCATACCGGTACCGGTTCGCACATCTGGACTGAACTGGGGACCTATGAGGTCAAGGTGAAGGCACGAGATATCTGGGGCGCAGGAAGCCCTTGGTCAGAAGCACTCCAAGTCGTCATTACGGATAACAACCCGCCGAACACGCCTGAGATCACCGGTCCAGCGGAAGGAAAACCAGGTAACCCGTACCTCTATAACGTTGTCTCTGAGGATCTGGATGGACATAACATCTACTATTATGTTGACTGGGGAGACAATTCGACAACCGGCTGGTTCGGCCCCTATGTTTCTGGTACACAGATACATGTGACACACACCTGGGCTGCACAAGGGACCTATATTGTCAAAGCCAAGGCAAAAGACATCATGGACGCAGAAAGCGACTGGGGCACATTAAGTGTCGTGATGCCGACCGAATATCGATTCTCATTCCAGACGCTCCTTTCGCATCTGTTTGAGATGTTCCCACATATGTTTCCGGTCCTACGCCACCTCATGGCGTACTAAAACCCCCTTTTTTTCTTTTCCTTTTTTTTTTTTTAAAAAAAAATGATGTAGTCAGGACAAGAATAGAAGCAGCAATCCCTGCTTTCGACTCACATGATTTTTAATCGATCGGGAATGAGGGAGACTCCGATCTGGTTTTCTGATGTTTACATTCGATGCAGAGAGAATGACGATGTTCATAACATCTCTCGCAGACAAATCGTCCGCATAGATGACAGGTAAACATCACACCAGGTCGTCCGCAGATATCACATAATCCAACCACATCAGCCATCAACTATCACTTTCCTAGTGAAATTAATTTTTTCCGAAGCTCATCAAGCGGTATTTCAGTTATCACCAACGGGAGGTTCTCCCGTTCTGCAAGTTGCACCGCGAGTGGGTCTACGCCCCCTGGTCGATGGTACACCACCAATGAGGGTTTGACCGGATGGATCCTGATTGCAATCATCGGACTTCGACCGTATTGGATTTTCGTAAAAATCATCGCCCGTTCGGTGCTCCACCCATACAGGTTCGGATAGTTCGTCGCGGTGAGGGTTTTAATGGTTTCGACCCCGTCAATAAGGGTAAAACCTTTTACAGAACGGTCAAGGCTGATGCTTGGGGCGGTAACTACTCTTCCTTGGATTGCTGTAATGAGTTTCTCAACAGGTATTGCATAGGGGTATTCCATGATGTCGATGATACCGTCTTGTGTTTTTACCATGAATTGATAATGTTGTATGATTGTGCCACCGTGGTTCTTTTCATCTATTGCTATGAATGCGTTGACTATCTTTTTCACGGAATGAATCCCAGGGGATTTTCGCCTCCCTGACTCATAATCACTAATCACGCTTTGGGCAAGGCCTAAAAAATTTGATAACTCTGCTTGAGCGATATGAAACGTGGTCCGCCATTTGCGGAGCGTTTCCCCGGGTTTTGGGCTCAAGGTGATCTCGCCTGCGATTTTTTCTGCTAATAATTCTTTGACTCCCATATTCTCAGAACACCTACTATGAATGTCGATATATATATCGACAATCTTTTAATAGATTTCTCTTACCGAAGAAAAACAGCGTTAGATCAGGTTTCCCAGCCGTATTTAAAAACCCATTCAGTAAACTGCTGGCCTGTATTGATATCGACATTGCCTGCATTGATTTCGTTCTTCCCGTCGTTATCGCAATCCCCGATGCAGACCACGGCCATCCAACCAAAGGTAGGGAGCACTGCTTCTTCGACATAGGTTGTCCCGTTCCATTGCAAGATATGGGTCACACCAGCTCCTGCGCATACCTCATTAAATCCATCGTCATCGGTATCACCGACATCAATTCCCTCAATGACAGGGTCTGCACCAGGCCATGAGATATCAAATTGTATCGGATACCCGGTCCCATTCCATTTAAAGATCGTAACCCGAGGGTTATAATAACTCAGAAGGATCTCCGCTTTTCCATCATTATCACAGTCTTTACAGACCACGCCAAAGGGAGAAATTTGTCCATATGTTCTATAGATTTCCGTGGGAATAAATACCTTGTTTTGTGCATCCCAATTTAAAACCATGACTTTACTGGCATAGGCACAGACAATCTCATTTTCCCCGTCATCATCGACATCGCCTAGACCAGCCATGTACACATAGCCATCCACATTAGGGTCCTTCCATTCTGCTACTTTTTTAAGGAACAGGCCGTTCCATTTAAACACCGTGATTTCAGCGACAGAACTATTCGATTGCCATCCCGGACCACCACTTAAGATGAGCTCATTTTTCCCGTCATTGTCACAATCACCAATGAGACAATCGGCACTCCCACCATTATGGAAAAAAATCCAAGGATTTACCCCGATCATCCAATATTTCAATGCAATGTATCTATAGATGGTAGTATACCAGGTCGCTGCAATCTCGTTTTTCCCATTGTTGGTCACATCACCGATCGCCATCCCACCAGCATCACAATGGACGAATGGATAGAATGGTGGATGTAGTGCACGAACCTGCGTATAGGTCTGCTGGTTTTCGTTCCATTTCATAACACGGATGGTACAATCCCTTCCGCTGATGAGTAGCTCATTCTTGCCGTCATTATCACTATCCCCAATCGGTTGCGGTCCTTGATACCGTGCGCCTGTTCTCGGATCATTTCCATACTCCATCATCCACTGAATCCCATATCCATTGCTCGTAACTTCAGTCGATTCTTTTATATCTGTATTATTCATGTGATTGATTGCATTGGTAGCCCCTATAGTACTCATTGACAAAATCAAAACTATTAAGATACTAGGAAATAAATTCTTCATATTAACCCTATTATGATTTAGTGCGTATCTCCTTATAAATATATCGTTTTTCATAAAAAAGATTTCCATATAGAAGAAGAGGCATGTATTTTTAGAAAGATAAAACTTTAAACCTTTTGTCCATACCAAACCAGTCAAGACCTATGACCGAATCATCGATGCAGAAGGAATATGACCTACAATTCTTTCACACCAACGAATATCTACGAAAGAAATGCAAAGCATGTGGCGATTATTTTTGGACACTGGATAGTCAGACTGATTTCTGCGGGGATCAACCTTGTGTAAAATTTAACTTCATCGGAAATACTCTAGCAAAAAAACCATTAACTCTTGCGGAAGTCAGGGAAGGATTTCTTTCGTTTTTTGAAAAACATCATCATTCCCGGCTTCATTATCCTGACACCGGACAACGCTGCCCCGTTGTTGCTCGGTGGCGTTCCGATATATACCTCACCATTGCCTCGATAGCAGATTTTCAACCTCACGTAACCTCTGGAGTCGTCCCTCCCCCAGCAAACCCTTTGGTCATCTCCCAACCTTGTATACGACTCAATGACCTTGAAGAAGTAGGGAAAAGCGGTCGACATCTCACCACGTTTGAGATGATGGGACATCATGCGTTTAATAAAAACATCGACGAGATCTACTGGAAAGAAGAAACAGTGGCGTACTGTGACGAGTTTTTCAGAGAGAAAATCGGAATTCCCAGAGAAGCCATCAACTACAAAGAACAACTCTGGATTGGTGGAGGGAACGCAGGACCCTGCGTGGAAGTCCTCGCTGGTGGTTTAGAAATAGCAACCCTTGTGTTCATGAACATGAAAGAAGATGAGCATGGAGCGGTAATCCTGGACGGAAAACACTACTCGCCAAATCCGCTCAATATCGTTGATACAGGATATGGGTTGGAACGAATCGCATGGTTCACGACCGGAACAGCAACCGTCTACGAAACCGCAATACCAAAGATGCTTAAATTCCTTCGTGACTCACTCAAAGACCAGTCAGATACCGCAAGCATCTATGCCCTTGCAGATCACACCAAATGCCTTTCATTCATGCTTGGCGATGGGATTGTTCCCTCGAACGTCAAAGCCGGGTATCTTGCACGATTAATGATTAGAAGATCACTTCGATTCATTGAAAAATTACGACTTGATTATACCTTACGGCAACTCGTTGAACAACAGTTAGAATACCTTGGAAAAGAATTCCCCTCGCTTAAAAAACCCAAGGATCAAATCAGTGAAATATTAGATATTGAGACAAAACGATTCTCCGATACCCTATCAAAGGGAGAGGGACTTATTAAACGTATTCTGAACGAGAAACAAACCATTGATCCACCTTCGTTAATAACCCTTTATGACACCCATGGGATGCCCCCTGATGTGGTTCAAAACATAGCACAAAAAGAAAACGTATCTGTGAGTATCCCACCAAATTTTGATTCTATGATAGCAGAATTACATTCGCATGAAAAAATAGAAGAAGAAACAACAGAAATTCGAACAGATCTCCCACCGACACACCCACTCTACTATGATGATCATTACACCAAAGAATTCGATGCGACAATTGTATGGAAACAGGCCACCTCACGAGGAACCGAAGTAATCCTCGACAAGACAGCGTTCTACCCTGAGGGTGGAGGACAACCCGCAGACAAAGGCATCTTGATCATAAATGGAAAACCAATCCAGGTTTTACACGTAGAAAAATCTGCAAACTCTATCATCCACGTGCTTGCATCCCCTGCAGAAAGAGGAGATAAAGTCCATGGGAAACTCGACTGGGACCATCGCTACACCCTCATGAAACATCATACCGGCACTCACGTCGTCAATGGTGCACTCCGAAAACTGTTTGGGGAGCACATCTGGCAGGCTGGGTCTCAATTAGGAATAACAGAAGCAAGATTTGATTTTTCCCACTACAAACCAATAGCTGAGGAAGAAATCCCAAAAATCGAACAACTGGCAAACGAGTTTATACGACAAGCAATACCTGTTGAAAAAAAAGTCATGCAGAGGAACGATGCAGAACGAGAACATGGCTTCCGATTATACCAAGGAGGCGTCCCACCAGGGAACCTGATTCGGGTGCTTAACATCCCTGGGATCGATGTAGAAGCCTGCGGAGGAACACACCTTAACAACATCAAAGAAATCGAGAAAATTCGTATCCTACGAGCAGAACGGATCCAGGATGGAGTCAATCGGATTACCTTTGCAGCAGGCAAGATGGCGGACGTATATCAAAAAGAAGAAAACGAGCTATATCATCGAGTGGTTCTGCTTCTTTCACCAGTCTATACGATTACAAACCATGAGAACATCACAGAACAACTTCGTGAAACAGGAAAATTCTTTTCTGTATCTGCTGATCAGTTGGAAAAAACATTGTCACGATTTTTACAGCAGACCGATACGAAAGAGAAAACAACAGTCCCTACTCTCATTGACGCTGGGAATCAGTTATTCAATGAATGGAAGAACACCCAGAAACAAAAGAAAATGATTCCCTCAGATATCATTGACCGTTTCATCCATGATGCATCCCAAATCCCTGAGACCGACATTCGAATAATCACTGGTGTATGTGACACTGATGCAATCACAATAGCTGGAGTACTCATCAAGGAACCAAACTATGTTGTACACATCTATGATGGAAAAAAGCTCGTCTCTGCTGCATCTGATAATATAGACATTGACCTACGACCATATGCCTTAGAAATCGGTAGAATCCTAGGTGGGAGCGGTGGTGGAAAACCAAAACTCACGCAATGCGGTGGACCAAAAAGAGATAAAGTACCAGAGGCCTTAGAAAAAGCAAAACAACTAACGATACAGAAATTAAAAAAACAAAAATAAAAAAAAATTAAATCTTTTTAGAGGGGTTTCCACAGCTGTACAGCAATGACAACGACCGCTGTTGCAATACTGGCAAACACCACAAACCAGGGTGGAATTTTAAATGCGGTTTTTTCCTCTGCATCGAAGTACCGAATTAACCCGGCTCCAGAGTGAAATCCTTCTCCTTTTTTCTCTTGCGCCATATAATCACGTTAGAGTAGAGCATGTTCTTGTAGTATTTTAGGTTTACGATATCCTTTTTCCCACGATTATAGACGGAAAGAGCAAACATCTAAATATCGTAGATAGATACGTAGTTTTGAGGGTGTAACCCATATGAAAGAAACAGATTCTCTTATTAAAAAGGCGTTAAAGTACAAAGAGGGTGGACTGACTGATTATGAGATCGCAGAGGAACTCAACGTATCAAAAGAAACAGCAGCATGGCTTCTTACACGAGGGAAGGAAAAAAAACCAGAAGGTGAACTAAAGGTAGGATGGCGTTCTATTGGAGTGTCTCCATCTCGTATCGGATCGATTTCCTATGCATTATCCGATATCATCCTTGAAGAAATGGAAAAAAAAGAGCTAGATGTCGAGGTGATTGTTGGAATAGCGATTAACGGAATTCCCTTTGCAACGTATATTGCTGAGGAACTTGGTCTTGATCTCGCGCTCTTTCGACCACATCAAGAAAAGGCAGGTGCGTTCTGCTCAAATTATGCAACCATTGCTGGTAAAAACGTTATTCTCGTTGATGACGTTATTGGCACAGGAGAAACGTTGAAAAGTGCGATAAAAGCAGTAAAAGCCGAGAAAGGGACCCCTGTCTTATGCGTCTGTCTGCTGAATAAACGATCGATGAACGATGTCGGTGGTGTGCCACTCCGCTCATTGATCAGAGCACGAGCACTCTAACGTTATATCCCTTGGAGATTTCCTTATGCATTGGGCAGATGTTTTAGCAGAAGAACTACTGAAAAAGCAGACGAAACACGTGCTAGCCACAGGGATAACACCCTCTGGTCCGATCCACATTGGAAATATGCGAGAGATCCTCACCACCGATGCGGTGTACCGGTGTCTTATCGAAAAAGGTGGTGATGCAGAATTCATCTACATTTGTGACGATTACGATCCACTCCGAAAAGTATACCCGCATCTACCCTCGTCATATGAACAGTATGTCGGCAAACCACTCTCTGAGATCCCCTGCCCCTGTGGCAAACATACGAGCTACGCGGATCATTATTTAGCCTCATTTTTAGGTTCATTACATAAGATTGGGGTGAACCCACGGGTCTATCGTGCCAGTGAGATGTACAATAACGGTGAATACAACGAGTCGATTCAAATTGCACTCGAGAACACCGATAAAATCAGAACAATCCTTGAGACACTTTCTGGTAGAAAAATGCCCAAAGACTGGTTACCCTATAATGTGAAATGTGAAGCATGTGGTCGACTTTCTACGACACATCCAGGTTTGTACGAATACCCCCTGGTTGAGTACACCTGTGATTGCGGGCATAGTGGAGAGGTTGATATCCGGAAAGGTGGACAAGGGAAACTTCCCTGGCGGGTGGACTGGCCAGCACGCTGGAGGATGCTAGGGGTGACCTTTGAACCCTGCGGGAAAGACCATGCAACCGTCGGAGGCACACGAGAGACCGGGGCAAAGATCTCTGAAGAAGTATACAGCTATCCCCATCCAGGGTTACTCGTCTATGAGTTCATCCTGTTAAAAGGGATGGGTGCAATGCATAGCTCAAAAGGCACCGCAGTAAGTGGTGAGGAAATGCTCCAAATGACACCCCCTGAGGTACTCCGATTTTTAATCATGAGAAACCAACCGAATCGACATATTGTTTTTGACTCTGGCCTAGGATTACTGACGTTAGTTGATGAATACGACAAAGAAGAAGAGGTCTATTTCGGTCAAGAAGCAGAAATCAAAGGAATGAAGGAATTCAAAAAAATCTATGAGTTATCACAACCCTACCATATCCCAAAGACCATGCCGCTGCACCTGCCCTATCGACATATGGTGACCTTAAACCAAATTGCGAAAACATGGCCCGATGTAAAAGAAATCCTGATACGAAACGGACAACTCCCAAAAAAATTAAAAAAAGAAGACGAAGAACACCTGCAGCAACGGGCAGAACATGTCCGGTACTGGCTTGCCAACTTTGCACCCGACGACGTCAAATTCGAAGTCAAAGAAAGACTTCCGGACATCACTCTGGCTAAAGAACAAAAGATGGTTCTCTCAATTTTTAAAGAAAAAATACCTGATCTCCGTTGGGAACCTGAGACGATCCACACAGCTATTTATCAGATTTCTGAAGAAAACAAGATCCCTATAAAAACCGCATTCAGCGCGATATATCAAATCCTCCTTGGAGCAGAAAAAGGACCACGTGCCGGATTCTTTTTATCAAACCTTCCGAAGAAGTTTGTCCTCAAACGGGTAACAGAAGCAATTAAATAAGGCCGGAACTCTTTTCGTTTTTACTATGAACATCTATGTCGAGACCTACGGATGTACTGCCAATAAAAGCGATGAGCGATTACTCATCGGTCTGATGAAATATGAAGGCCATCAGATCGTTGAAAATCTCACCGACGCTGATGTGCTCGTCCTTCTCACCTGTACGGTTATTGGAACAACTGAACAACGCATGCTATCTCGATTAAAGGTTTTTCAAAAGACACATAAAAGAATTATCGTAACTGGATGTATGGCCTGCGTTCAAGCAGATCTCATCACCGCTATTGCTCCCCGTGCATCGTTACTTTCTCTTCATTATATACAGTACATAAATGATATAATACTCGGTAACAAACCTGATTTTGTTGAAGCGAAGAAAACAGCACTACCAAAATATTATGATACGATGATGGCACCGATTATGATTGCAGAAGGCTGCAGGCTTTCATGTACGTATTGTATCACACATTTCACCCGCGGAGCCTTACGCAGCTTTCCGCTTCAAGAAATTATTGAGGATGTCAAATCCGCAATCAAACAAGGATGTAAAGAAATACAACTCACCGCACAAGACACCGCATCCTATGGTCTTGATATCGGAACAAATCTTGGGATATTACTCACTCAGATATGTGCTCTCAAAGGAGTGTTTCGCATTCGTGTGGGTATGATGAACCCTTTAACATTACAAAAGAGCCTTGATGTAATTCTTCCTGCGTATCAGCACCATAAACTCTACAAATTCCTTCATGTACCGGTACAGTCAGGTGATGACAACATTTTAAAAAAAATGAACCGAGGGTACACGGTGAAAGATTTTACAGAACTTGTTCAACGATTTCGAAAAACAATCCCGACACTGACGCTCTCCACTGATGTGATTATCGGTTTTCCTACAGAAACACAGGAACAATTCAACCAGACACTAATGCTGTTAAAAAAGATAAAACCAGATATCATCAACATCACAAGGTTTTCTGCTCGCCCATATACAATAGCGAAAAAAATGAAAGGGCGGATACCTACCGATATCGTAAAAGAACGGTCAAAACAAACCACAGAAATCTGCTCCAGGCTTTCCCTTGAAAAAAACAAAGAACACCTCGGAAAGACCCATCTGGTGCTGGTGACTGAGAAAGGAAAAAAAAAGACATTCACCGGACGAACAGAGCACTACAAACAGGTTGTACTCAGAGAACCAGTCTGCCTTGGAAAGCTTGTTTACGTAAAAATAATTGATGCAACACCAACCTATCTTGTCGGAAAACTTATATAATGTCCATTTGTTTGTCGGACTCGTGGTTGGAGATGATACGGGTAGCGATTAACGGTTTTGGAAGAATAGGACGAAACGTACTACGATCTGCGTTACAACATTCCCAGTACGGAAAGAAATTTGAAATTGTCGCGGTCAACGATCTCGGGAACACAGAGATCCTTGCTCATCTTCTTAAATATGATTCAATCTACGGTAAGTTCTGTGGGGATGTTGCGACAAAACCAGAAGGTGTCCAAGTAAATGGTCATCTCATCGCATTCTTCTCTGAGGTCAACCCTTCAAACCTCCCATGGGGAAAACTTGACATCGACGTTGTCATCGAATCCACAGGTGTCTTCCGCACCCGCGATGGTGCAGGAAAACATTTAGAGGCGGGGGCAAAAAAAGTAATCATATCTGCTCCAGGAAAAGACCCTGACCTTACCATTGTTTTAGGGGTCAATGAAAAGATGTACGATCCAGAAAAACACCATATTATTTCAATGGCGTCATGTACTACCAATAGTCTGGCACCACCGGTGAAGGTTTTACATGAAACATTCGGGGTAGAACAAGGATTTATGACCACGGTTCACTCCTATACCGGTGATCAACGTATCCTTGATTTCCCACATAAGGACCTGCGGAGGGCACGAGCTGCCGCTGTATCGATTATCCCAACTACAACAGGGGCTGCAAAGGCAGTCGCATTGGTCATACCAGATTTAAAAGGAAAAATCGACGGTATAGCACTTAGAGTTCCAACACCTGATGGCTCCATAACAGATTTTTCCTGCGTACTAAAAACACCTGCGACCATCTCAGAAATAAATAACGCATTCAGACAAGCAGCTCAGACCACCTTAAAAGGGATATTACAATACACCGAAGAACCACTTGTCTCCGTTGATGTCGTTGGCAACTCCCACTCAGCGATTATCGATGGACTCATGACGAAGATGATCGGAGAGAAAGGAACCTTTGCCAAGATATTCTCCTGGTACGATAACGAATGGGGGTACTCCTGCCGGATTGTCGATTTGATAAACTACATATTCAATGAACAGATGGTTCCCGTAGAAACATACAAAAACTAAGAATTCTGCTCAAGATGTCTATCAATTTTTTTTCTTTTCATAACAAAAGCTATATCTTTAAATAAAAACACCTGATATCGGAGACTAGAGGAGGTTTTACGCCATGAAAGACTATAACACCTTAGATGATTTTGATGTAGAAAATAAAACCGTTTTACTCAGAGTAGATTTTAACATGCCACTCGATAAAAAAACGCTTGACATCATGGATGATACCAGGATTCGACTGGCATTACCAACGATTAATGAACTTATCAATAAAAAAGCAAAAATTGTTATTCTCGCTCACCAAGGAAAACAAGGCAGCTGGGATTTTACTTCTCTGCAGAAACATGCACAAATGTTACAACAATTGCTTGGAAAGAACGTCACCTTCGTTGATGACGTCTTTGGAGAAAAGGCAAAACAAGCAATTACCGCGATGAAACCTGGCACTATTGTTTTTCTTGATAATGTTCGGAAATACCCTGGAGAAACAGAGAAGAAAAAGCCAGAGGAACACGCGCGTTCCGAACTTGTCAGCACTCTTGCGCCCCTTGCTGATTTCTACGTCAATGATGCCTTTGCTGCTGCGCATAGAGCGCAATGTTCACTTACAGGTTTTACCGTTGTACTTCCCTCTGCAGCGGGGCGACTCATGGAAAAAGAACTCACCGCCCTTGAAAAGGTACTCAGCCATCCGGAAAAACCATCTATCTATCTTTTTGGAGGCGCGAAATTCGCTGATGTTATCGTAACCATCGACAGGTTACTAACCAACAAAACCGCTGATCATGTTCTCCTCACAGGATTGACCGCAAACGCGTTCCTGAAGGCAAAAGGATTCAACCTCGGTCAGAAAAACGAGCAAGCATTCAGCGAAGAAGGTACACCAGAGGTTTTTTCTGACATCCAAAAAGTATATACGAAATTCGAAAAACAGATCCATCTCCCTGTTGATTTTGCAATCGAAGAGAACGGAAAACGTAAGGAGATCTCATTAGAAGATCTCCCTGCACCCAATAACCTTTTTGACATCGGAGAGAAAACTGTTCAGGAATATGAAAAAATCCTTAGTACCGCAAAAACAATCTTTATTTCTGGGCCCTGCGGTGTCTTTGAAAACCCGTTGTTCAGAAAAGGAACCGAGGAAATATTCAGGTTCATCACGCAGTCCAAAGCGTTCTCCATAGCGGGCGGGGGACATACCGTTGCTGCCATTGACCAGATGAAACTTCGTGATAAGATTTCCCATATTAGCACCGGTGGTGGTGCCCTTGAAAAATTCATGATGGGCGAAAAACTCCCTGTCGTCGAAGCATTAAAGGCAGCAAGACAACGTCAGCTGATTTCCGTTAAATAAAAAAAGTCAAAGGAAACAATCAAATACTCTTTCTTTTTTATCCTTTGTCCAAGTAGGGGCTGATAGATCAGCGGAAGATCGCCGCCTTCGCAAGGCGGAGGCCGCGGGTTCAAATCCCGCTCAGTCCATCGGACTTTTTTAGGAGAAAACGTCAATGCAAACATTTTTTAGTTTTAGATTGTTCTTCTCTTATGTTCTTTTATAAGAATAAAAGGGATGATTATGCCTGAGAATAACGAAACACGACTTATGGAAGATGAACAAAAGGTTCTTCGTATCCTTCAAATAAATGCACATTTGAGTATCGATGTAATCGCAAAAAAATGCGGTTTTTCACGGCAGAAAGTCTGGCGGATTATAAAAAAACTTGAGGAACAAAAGACAATCTGGGGATATACCGCGATATACGATGAAGAACAATACAATTTAAAACATTTCATAATGTTAATGAAACGAAGTACAGCACCTATTGACCAAAAAGTCATAAATGAAATTCTGACCACTCGCCTCGATGATCTCCTCCCCGGTTCAATAGTTAAAATGGAGCATATCGAATATGTACATGGGTCGTACGACGGAATCTTTACGTTTTTTACACATGATCTTGTCACAGCAAAGAAATTCTGCGAGCGATTCCAAGAACGTTTTCACCAGTATATCGCTAGTGTTGAGATTTTAGAAGGCATCCTTTTTCTCAGAAAGCAGATGTTACCAAATCCAAACCTAAAAAAACAAATCCGTTACCTTTAAACAAGTATATCTATCTCCAAAGAAGGCTTTAGGAAAATTTTTTTATCCTGACTCGAAGTCACGACAACTTGGGTCTCTATTTAAAACTTCGTGTGCTGGAAGCACAAAACATATATGTAAGATTTATATATGATAATTATATACCGTGAGGTTACCTCGAATAATAACCTCATAAATATACTGTCCCGGATCATTCCGGTCGGCCTATGAGAGTATGTCATCACGACAATCGATGATTGGGCCATTTCAAATCTGGGGAACAGAATGGATGTGGAGGTTCAAGAAAATCAAGATGCTCTGAGGTAGACGTCTTGCGCACTCTTGAATCTGACGATCGACGTGTTGGTGATATTTAATTCATCCACCAATTCATTTAACCAATAATAATAGTGTGCCAGATTCTGGTTGATCCTGCCAGAGGTCACTGCTATTGGGATTCGACTAAGCCATGCGAGTCGTGAGGGTTCGGCCCTCGGCAGACGGCTCAGTAACACGTAGATAATTTGCCCTTAGGTGGAGGATACCCTCGGGAAACTGAGAATAATACTCCATAGATCTAGACTGCTGGAATGCTTTTAGATTGAAAGATTTATCGCCTAAGGATAAGTCTGCGGACTATCAGGTTGTAGTCAGGGTAAATACCTGACTAGCCTATGACGGATACGGGTAGTGAGAGCTTTAGCCCGGAGATGATATCTGAGACACGATATCAGGCCCTACGGGGCGCAGCAGGCGCGAAAACTTCACACTGCGCGAAAGCGCGATGAGGGAATCCCAAGTGTATGCACGTAAGTGTATACTGTTTTTATGTCTAAAAAGCATGGAGAGTAAGAGCTGGGTAAGACGGGTGCCAGCCGCCGCGGTAATACCTGCAGCTCAAGTGGTGGCCGCTATTATTGGGCCTAAAACGTCCGTAGCCGGTTTAGTAAATGCCTGGGTAAATCGTGTAGCTTAACTATACGAATTCCGGGTAGACTGCTAAACTTGAGACCGGGAGAGGCTAGAGGTACTCCTGGGGTAGAGGTGAAATTCTGTAATCCTAGGGGGACCACCAGTGGCGAAGGCGTCTAGCTAGAACGGGTCTGACGGTGAGGGACGAAGCCCTGGGGCGCAAACCGGATTAGATACCCGGGTAGTCCAGGGTGTAAACGCTGCTTGCTTGATGTTAGTCGGGCTCCGAGCCCGATTAGTGTCGGAGAGAAGTTGTTAAGCAAGCTGCCTGGGAAGTACGGTCGCAAGACTGAAACTTAAAGGAATTGGCGGGGGAGCACCGCAACGGGTGGAGCGTGCGGTTTAATTGGATTCAACGCCGGAAAACTCACCGGGGGCGACGGTTATATGAAGGCCAGGCTGATGACCTTGCCTGATTTTCCGAGAGGTGGTGCATGGCCGTCGTCAGTTCGTACCGTGAGGCGTTCTGTTAAGTCAGACAACGAACGAGACCCTCATCTTTAGTTGCAACTGGTAAGTTCGCTTGCTAGGCACACTAGAGAAACCGCTGGCGATAAGTCAGAGGAAGGCGAGGGCAACGGTAGGTCAGTA
>CAZGIV010000044.1:0-13859 GCA_964526175.1 uncultured Thermoplasmatales archaeon
ATATGAAGACGATTACGCAACTGTTTGGTGATCGAATGATTATTGCCAATGCAACTGGTTGTTCCTCTATATGGGGTGGTTCAGCGCCTTCAGTACCGTTTACGACTAATGAAAAGGGTTATGGTCCTGCATGGGCAAACTCCTTATTTGAGGATAATGCTGAGTATGGGTTTGGGATGATGTTGGCAACAACACAACGCCGGGAAAAGCTTGCGGATCTTATCACCCAGGCAATGGAAAAAACCTCTGGTGATCTTACCACTGCATTTACAGAATGGTTAGATAATGTCTATGATGCGGAAAAATCGAAACTCGCTGGTGATACCATAAAAACATTGCTGGAAAAGAATCACGCGGACCCGTTGCTAAATGAAATCTGGGACTCTCGTGACATGCTCACCAAGAAATCGATTTGGTGTGTTGGTGGTGACGGTTGGGCCTATGATATCGGTTATGGTGGTCTTGATCATGTGATGGCGATGAATGAGGACGTGAATATCCTGGTTTTCGATACTGAATTATATTCGAATACTGGTGGGCAGTCATCGAAAGCAACACCGATTGGATCTATTGCGAAGTTTGCGGAGTCGGGGAAGAAAACCAAGAAGAAAGACCTTGGGTTGATTGCGATGAGTTATGGGTATGTGTATGTTGCATCGGTTTCTATGGGTGCGAATAAAAACCAGTTCATAAAAGCAGTCAAGGAAGCCGAATCTTATCATGGTCCTTCATTGATTATTGCCTATGCTCCCTGTATTAATCATGGGATTAAGGCTGGGATGGGGAAGACCCAGGCGGAGGAGAAACGTGCCGTGGAGTCAGGATACTGGCCGTTGTATCGGTATGATCCTCGTCTGGTTGCTGAGGGAAAGAACCCGTTCCTGTTAGATTCTGGTGAACCAAATGGTACTATCCATGATTTTCTCATGGGCGAAGTCCGGTATGCAGCGTTGACGAAGACCTTCCCTGGCGAAGCGGCGCGGCTCCATAAACAACTTGAAGCTCAAGTGGCCACTCGGTATAAAATGTATAAGGCGATGGCAGAGCAGCACACCTAATTTATTTTTTTTTATTTGTATTTTTTTTATTTTAATTAGCCATATTAATGATGGCGATATACTTATATAATGCATTCATCTTTCGTGACATCGGTGCTCAGGAGCATATCATATGGAGGGAAGCACAATGAATAGTGTTAACCTTGATAAAATCTTCAAACCAAAAAGTATCGCAGTGATTGGTGCAAGTGAAACCATCGGATCTCCGGGATACAGAATTTTTCGGAATCTCATAGGGTCTGGATACGATGGTGTTGTTTTTCCAGTGAATTCAAAACGAGAAAGTGTGCAAGGAGTGCAAGCCTATGCATCTATTAATGAGGTCCCAAAAATTGTTGATCTTGTAATTATTGCAACACCAGCCGCTGTTGTCTGTGATATCGTTGAACAATGTGGGATACGAGGAATCAAAGGTATTCTTATTATTTCTGCTGGTTTTAAAGAAATCGGGCCTGAGGGTGTCGCCCGTGAACAACGATTAATAGACCTGAAGAAAAAATATGGGTTGCGTATACTTGGTCCCAATTGCGTCGGTTTCATCATGCCGTACCTGAACTTGAACGCGACATTTGCAGGGTCCATGCCGGAGAAAGGGTCTATCGCGTTGCTTTCTCAGAGTGGTGCAGTCTGTGGTGCGATCCTAGACTGGGCTGCTGCAGCAAAAGTCGGCTTCAGCTCCTTTGTTTCTGTTGGTTCGATGCTTGATATCGATTTTGGTGATCTTATTGATTATTTTGGGATGGACATTCATACCAGAAGTATTGTGATATATATTGAGTCGATTACTGATGCACGGAAGTTCATGAGTGCGACAAAAGCCTTCGCACGTGCAAAACCAATTATTGTGATTAAATCCGGTCGGTTCAAAGAAGGAGCAAAAGCAGCAGCGTCGCATACCGGAGCTCTAGCTGGTGAGGACGACATTTATGAGGCTGCGTTCCGACGGTCTGGTGTTGTCCGTGTCATGAACATCATGGATTTATTTAATTGCTCCTCGATTCTTGCAAAACAACCACGTCCAATGGGGCCAAACATCGCGATTGTGACCAATGCGGGAGGACCTGGTGTCCTTGCTGCTGATTCAATCATCGAGAAAGGTGGTAAGCTTGCCACGTTATCTCCTGAGACGATTGAAAAACTCAATAATGTGTTACCAACGTATTGGAGCCATGGCAACCCTGTTGATATCATCGGGGATGGGGATGATGAGCGGTATCAGAAAGCAATTGAGATTTGTTTGGAGGATAAAAACATCGATGGTCTATTAATTCTCTGTGTGCCTCAGGTGATGGCCGACCCGCGGAAGCTTGCGGATCGATTGGTCGATATTGCACGTAAATCAACCAAACCAATTCTTACCTCACTTATTGGTGAGGCAAGTGTCTATCATGCCAGGGAAATCCTTAATCGGAACAATATCCCGACGTATGCATCGCCAGATGAAGCGGTTGAATCATACATGTATCTGTATCATTATGAACGTCACTTAGCTCAGCTCTATGAGACTCCTGCAGAGTTAAACATCAAAACCCCAGCGCATAT
Source organism: uncultured Thermoplasmatales archaeon (assembly GCA_964526175.1). GTDB lineage: Archaea > Thermoplasmatota > E2 > DHVEG-1 > DHVEG-1 > SM1-50. The sequence goes on from CAZGIV010000044.1 coordinate 2,601, forward strand.
GGAGATAATCAAAAAAATCTTAAATGCAGCGGCCAAAGAGAAAAGAACTTTGCTAAATGAGAGTGAAGCAAAAACATTTCTTGAACTGTATGGGATTAATACCACGACACCGATATTCGCAGAAAATGAAGATAAAGCAGTGAAAGCAGCAGAGAAAATCGGCTATCCCATTGTGATGAAGATCTTTTCTCCGCAGATTAGCCATAAGAGCGATGTCGGTGGTGTGGTTCTTGATTTACGATGTGATGATGACGTGAAAACTGCATTTAAAGCAATGATCAAAGGGGCGAAAGAAAAAGTCCCGAATGCCACGATTCTTGGGGTAACCATTCAGAAGCAGGTGAAGAACCATGGATATGAACTGATTCTTGGGTCGAAAAAAGACCCAGTGTTTGGTTCTGTGATTCTCTTTGGATTAGGTGGTATTTACACCGAGTTGTTTAAGGACCGAGCAATCGGGTTTCCTCCTCTGAACCAGACGCTAGCGCAACGAATCATAGAAAAAACAAAAGCCTATGAGTTGTTGAAAGGCTTCAGAAACATCCCACCGGTTGATATGAAGAAAGTCGAAGAAACCATGATTAAATTTTCACAGATGCTTATTGATCACCCTGAGATTAAAGAAGTCGATATTAATCCTTTGATCCCTCAGGGAAATGATGTCATTGCGGTGGACGCCCGGATTATCCTTGATCCTGAGCCTGAGAAACACCCGCATCTTGTCATTACGCCATATCCAACCAAATACATGAAACCGATAACACTAAAAGATGGAAAGAAAGCGCTCCTCCGACCGATAAAACCAGAGGATGAAGACATGTGGTTGGAGATGTTTAAAACCTTCTCTGAGGAAACCGTGCGTTTCCGATTTTTCAGAATCATCAAAGATACGCCTCATGAGGTTCGTACACGGTATTGTAACATAGATTATGACAGGGAAATTGGGATTGTCGCAGAAATGGAAGAATACGGTAAAAAACGACTGCTTGGTGTTGCTCGTCTTATCCTTGAGCCTGCTCGAACTGATGAGGCAGAATTCGCATTAGTCGTCACAGATGAATGGCAGCGGCAGGGGCTAGGTTCTGAGTTTTTAGATTACCTCATTGAAATCGCGAAAGATAAGAACCTGGTAAAAATCAATGGTATCGTCTTGAAGGATAATTATCCGATGATTGCGTTATGTCGGGAGAAACACTTCAGGTTCTCGGAAGGTGACCCTGGGGAATACAAGGTAGAATATGATGTGTTGCTCGATGAAGGGCTCACCGATGGGACCCTTGAAAGCGGCAAAAAAATCAGCGATTCGGATGAAAAGGATAAAGGAAAGACAGAAAAAAAAAAACCTAAAAAATCGGTCCGTGTCCTTCGATCATAGGTAATGATAGCTGCCAGAGTCACCTTCGACGATATTGACCCAAAAAATCGGGATGTCGGTGGGAACGGATTTCTTTTTCTTTGTCTTTTTCGTCATTCGGTTACACCTCTCTAAGTCGTAACGCGAGAACGCGTGCGCGGTTTGCAACAACAAAGGATTTTGCGATAAATTCAACCTCGGTTGCTTCCTCGGGGCTTGATACTTGACCAACAATCATCATTTTTTATCACTCCTCATTACCTTTTTTGTCTGTTTTGTTTAAAGCCTCTTGTTGTACATCAAGTACCATGGTTCTGTACACTCCTTACCTAAAAGATCTTTTCTACAATATTGTTTGATGAGAATCAGAGAATATCGTTTTATAACCACATTGCTGTTTTCGGTGTTCATGAACAAGAATCTCATCATAGCATTTCTCCTTATTCTTGTTGCATTTGTCTGGGCAGGATCGTTTATTGTCGTTGATATTGTCACCATGGAGATGGACCCTATTGATCTTGGTTTTCTCCGGTTTCTTGTTGCTACTCCTTTGATGATAATTCTTGTCGTCCTACGAAAGAAACCAGTATTGATTCCAAAAAAGGAACTCCCCTGGCTGGTTGTCCTTGGGTTGACCGGTGTGACTCTCTTATATCTCTTCCAATTCATAGGTATTCATTTCACGAATGCCCCCACCGCCTCTGTTCTCATTAACACGAATGTTATTTTCATCGCGATTCTTTCTGGTTTGTTTTTACATGAAACCCTGACAAGGAAACGGGTAGCTGGCATTGTTCTTTCATTTATCGGGGTTTTTGTTATCATGTTTTTTGATATCTCAAAACAAGAACTCACCTTTGATAATCTTTTTCTCATTGGTGGCATTCTCATGTTGCTGTCCGCGTTCTGCTGGGCGCTTTATTCGTTTGTTGGGAAACGGCTGTTAAGAACCTATGATGAGTTTGTCATTACCGCCTACGCGTTTGGTTTTGGGACACTGTTCTATCTCCCTTTCGTTGTGTTCCATCTCGGCCCGGTTCTTCAACAGACATCATTGAATGGGTGGTTAGCGGTCCTTTACCTCGCGCTTACCTGTTCCCTCTTTGGGTATCTAGGGTGGTATTATGCATTGAAGCACATCGACGCAAGTAAAGCAGCGGTGTTTCTCAATTTTATCCCTTTCTTTACGATTCTGATGTCGTTTTTCCTTGGCACATCCCTGACATGGTTTTTCCTTCTGGGCGCAGGGTTAATAATCTATGGCGTATATCTCACTCAAAGAACCTAACAGGAATGGAACCAGAGCATGTTCTGCGTCGAATGTGGAAATGATACACCAATCTTTCGAAATGGTGTCTGCCTCAGCTGCTATCTGAAACATACTCAGTTTTCAAAAGGACCAGCAATCCTTGATATTATTATGTGCCCCCGTTGTTCATCCTATAAATACAAGAACACATGGGTACAAGAACCCTTTGATAACGTCCTAAAACGTGGCATCAGAGAAGCGTTTTCTGTCAGCCCTGAACTGAAAGACGTTGAGATACAAACCCAGTGTAAGGAACAAGATCGGATACTTGCCTGCATGGTGTTTATCTCAGGGGTTCTTGAAAATCAAACGATCACAGAGCAGCACCCATTAACGGTACGAATCAGACATAACACCTGTGAGATTTGTTCTCGGGAAGCTGGCGGGTATTATGAGGCGATTCTACAGATTCGAACCGAGCAACGGACATTCACCAAAGCGGAGTTGAAAACCCTTCGATCCAGCGTGGAAACCATAGTTGGGCAATTTCAAGAAAGCGGGAAACGAAGTTTGTTTATTACAGACATCGGTGAAAAACGAGAGGGCCTAGACTTTTTCCTCAGTGAAAAAGAAACTGCGCTGTCGATTGCGAAGAAGATCCAGGAGCAATTCGGTGGTGATTTCAAACAATCAGCATCCTCTGCAGGAATGAAAGACAGCAGACAGGTTTATCGAATGACCTATCTTGTACGGATCCCAGCGTATCGAACAGGGGATTTCTTCTGGTTCGATAACTCGTTTTTCTTTATTGTATCGCTTCATACAAATAAGGTCCGTGCCCTAGAACTTTCAACATGGAACGAGAAAGTAATTGATGGGAAAAACATTCAACCATCCAAGATTTATGGCGGAACAGAGCTCATCAGAGAAATGATCGTGGTGAGTCAGTCAAAAAACGAAGTTCAACTCATGGATCCGAAAACTTATGTGACGGTTGAGATACAAAAACCAAAAACCGCTTCTGTTGATACAACGATGGCGAAAACCGTAAAACTCGATGAGTATCTTTTTTTAGTGCCTGAAAAATTCGGTTAATAATACGGTCGGATGAATGTGTTGTTTTTTGTTCGTTCTGCTATTTCACCTGCGATGTTTGTCGTCATGAGGGATTCAACCTCTTGTTTGGTTTTTACATGCGCAAGGACCCACATGAGTTTCACATAGGCTGTTTCAGGGAGCATATCTTCCCCGGAGAGAACTCCTGCTTTGATAAGATCCCGTCCTGAAGAGTACACCCGCATGTTGGTGCGTCCAAATATGCACTGTGATGTCATAACGATCACTGAACCGTCTTTGATAAGTGTTCTGATACGCGAGAGGAGCTTTGTTGACACATGCCCTAGCCCAGTCCCTGCGAGCACAATACCTTTTTTCTTTGGGATGTCTTGTGGTTTCATCCCTGGATAGAAATAAAGTATCGCGACGTCTTCCTCCATGAGGGTATCGGTGGTCACCGGTCCTTCTGTCTTCTTTCGGTATGGGGCCTGTGGAGTGATGGTATTGTTTTCTACTATTCCTAATGGAAGGTCGTTGACGGTTTGAAATGCGTCTCGTCTGGAGGTGTGGAATTTTCGCACCTTGGTGCCTCGGTGAATCGTTGAGAAGGTATCAGAGATTTCCCCATGCATAACAACGACGACCTCTCCGATATCTGAGGTTGCGGCAACGGTTGCTGCAGCGATGAGGTTTTGCGCTGCATCTGAGGATGGTCGGTCGCTGGATCGTTGTGCTCCAACAAGCACCACTGGTCCTGAGAGGTTCTTGAGAATGAATGATAAAGCTGCTGCGGTGTATCCGAGGGTGTCAGTTCCGTGGGGGATTACCACACCAGCTGCCCCGCCATTCAGTTCTTGTGCGACACTCTTCGCAAGGGTCTGCCAGTGTGAAACCTCGATGTTTTCACTAAGCATCTGATAGGCGACCTGGGATTTCACATTACAAAGGTTAAATATTTCAGGGACGGAAAACGCGAGTTCCTCCGCTGATGAGGCAGGGTGGACCGCACCGGTTCGATAGTCGACGTAACAGGCGATCGTTCCTCCAGTTCCAATGATTGAGATGGTCGGTTTTTTCTGATCAAATGGGATTTGTTTTATTGGTTTTTCTATGGTGTGTTGTTTTTGTATGAGAACAATTTCTGTTTTTTTATCGACCGCGATGCCGATGTTATACCCAGTTTTCAGTTTTATCGTAATAATATTGTCATCGCTGAACTCATGATGCGGCATGAGTACTCCTTCCTGTTGTTCGTTGTTTCGTACGATGCAGATGATGTCTCCTGTTTCTGCGTTGACTGCTTTGAGTTTTTCCTCGATTTCTTTTTTTCGGGGCATGTTGTTCTTGTGTAGTATCTTGTTAGTTTTTATAGAATTATCCTCTTTTGCATCAGAACGGTTTTTATGGGTGGAACGCTATCGGTGTGTCTATGCGAGTTGCGTTAAAGTTCGCGTATGATGGAACCGGTTTTTCTGGGTATGCAAGACAGCCTGGTCAGCCAACCGTTGAACAAGCACTTTTAAATTTTTTAATCGAACAAAAGATACTTGATGATATTCGAACGTCTTGTTTTCGAACTGCGAGTCGTACGGATCGTGGTGTGTCTGCGTTGGGGAATGTGTGCGCGTTTGATACCGAGTGTCCCAAAGAAAAGATTTTTCGCCAGTTGACTAAGGGTACATCAGATATTTTCATCTATGGAGTTCAATCAGTACCATCTGCTTTTTATCCTCGTCATGCACAACGAAGACAGTATCGATATTACCTCAGGAGTAACGATCTTAATTTCGATATATTGCTTTCTGCTGCAGCGTTGTTTACCGGTGAGCATAACTTTCAGAATTTCGCGAGGGTTGAACCACTGAAAAACCCGGTTCGAACCATTGATGCTATTGTGATTTCAGAGAGAACCAGTTTTTTTATTATTGATTTTTATGCGCAGACCTTTTTGTGGAATCAGATTCGTCGGATCATTTCTGCTCTTGAAAAAAGAGGGCGAGGAGAACTGTCAGATGAACAGATTCGTACTGCGTTAGAGCACCCGGAACAGAAGGTTGATTTTCAGATGGCAGCACCTACACCCTTGATTCTTAAAGATATTGTGTACGATTTTTCATTTGAGTACGTAGAAAACTACAAAAAGAAACTACGGGGTTTTGAAAAAAGAATTGTTGCTTCGTTACGATAATTCGTTGTTAATTAACAGAATGTAACTCACTTTCTATTATACGACTACTTCCACTGCTTTTGCCTGTTGTCCTGCGAGGACTTCGTTCATTTTCAGATACGTCATATCCATATCTTTTTTCTTCGTCCAGGTCTCCTCAAGTGGCGTGAGCGTCGTTGTATTCTTCTCCATACCAACCATTTTATCGTTCTGATTGTTCATGACCGCGAGGACTGATTCATATCCTAGCCTGCTGGCAAGCACCCGGTCGAACGCAGAAGGGTCTCCTCCGCGTTGTACATGACCAAGCACGCTGACCTTGATATCCCAGTTAATGACTTTTTCAACAGCTGTTTTAATCTCTGCGGCACCTCCCGCTGTTTCCCCTTCGGCAATCACGATGATGCTGCTTTGTTTCCCTGCTTTATGCTGGGTGTCAAGTTCTGTGATAAGCTTCTGGATCTCCATGGGGGCCTCAGGGATTAGGATATCCTCTGCTCCACCACCAATGCCAGTATACAATGCGATGTACCCAGAGGTCCGTCCCATGACCTCAATAATGAAGAGTCGTGAATGCGATGAAGCAGTGTCTCGTATCTTATCAATAGCCTCAAGTGCAGTATTTACTGCAGTGTCAAACCCAATCGTAAAATCAGTCCCAAAGAGGTCATTGTCGATTGTTCCAGGCACGCCTATGCCTTGGATGGGGAACTCCTGGATGAGTTGGTGAAGCCCGCGAAAAGAGCCGTCCCCCCCTATGACAACGATGCTATCGATACCAAAGCGCTTTAAGTTCTTAAACGCTTTTTCCCGTCCTTCTTTGATGAGAAACTCGCTGCTACGCGCGGTCTGCAGGATGGTTCCACCATCCTTGATGATGTTGCTGACGGAGTAACGGTTAAGTTGTTCTATGTCCCCTTCGATCATTCCTTGGTACCCGCGTTTGATTCCAAACAGCGTATTTCCGTGATGGATCCCTGTTCGAACGACGGCACGTATCGCTGCGTTCATCCCAGGAGCATCACCACCACTGGTTAGTACTCCAATATATTTTCCCTGGCTCATCCCATCACCTTTCTGCCCTACTGAAATCATTTCCAGCATTTAAAACATTCCGGATAAATCCAGTGTATGATGTTTATTTTCGTTTAGCTTTCATAGCTCGATACAGAAAATACGCAACACCACCGTAGCAGACGACCATTCCAAAGATGAGCATGACAATTGCGGAGGGTGATAAGCCACTCATGTGTCCTCCTGTTTTTTTCCTTTCTGTTTCATTAACACAAACGACACGACAAAGATTGCGGCACAGGGAATGGCGCCTCCAAGAATGACCAGCCACCATGGTTGTACGTATGGTCGTATGATATTATCATAGACTGCTGCGATTAAAAGAATCGTCAAGATGCAGGGAACTATGTATTTAATGAGTACATCCCACCATCGTCCGATGAGGATGTCTGATGTTTTGTTCGCGTTCTCCCTGAAGACTGCGACACGGAACGCCCATCCTAGTACTAGACATTCTATGAGTCCGACGAGCACGAGTCCGAAGTTTGAGACGAAGTGATCTACCATATCCAACCAGTACAAGCCACTACCAGTGGTGAACAGAAGACTTGCAAGAAAACCAGCAATGCAGATGATTGCGGTCGCTTTTCCTTTCGTCATCCTCCATTTGTGTTGTATCCCTGCTGTTATGGGTTCGATCATGGAAAACGCGGAGTCAATCCCAAAGGTAAGTAATGCAAGATAGAAAAGTATCCCAAATACAGCGGTTGCGACGGGAAATAGTGAGATAGCGGTCGGGTAGGTGATAAAGGCAAGCTGTGGGCCAGCGATTCCAAGGTTTTCTATGCCAACCCCCTGTGTCATCGCAAGGTAGCCAATGATGCTAAAGACGGCAAACCCTGCGAGAAACGATGTCCCGGCGTCTGCGAGTGCGATGATGAATGCGTTATTTGAGATATCGGATTTTTTATGAAGGTGACTTGCGTAGGTAATCATGATACCTTGTGCGATACCAACGGAGAAAAAGACTTGTGCGTAGGCGGCAAGCCAGACGTTCATATCAGTGAGTTTTGAGAAGTTGGGGGTGAGGTAGTAGCTGATTCCCTCAAGTGCACCTGGAAGGGTTATACCGCGCAGTGTTAGGATGGTGAGCAGGATCCAGGGGAGTGGAACGGTGATCATTACAACTTTTCCTATGCGACCAACCCCTTTGTAGAGGATGATGAAGACGAGGAACCAGATGACGATGAGACTGAGGAGGATAGGGATGCTGATTCCTCCAATGTCTAGGGGGCCTGTGGTGGTGCCAAGGAAGTCAGAGAGGAAAAAGTGTCCCGCGTTCATCCCCCAGCGGAGGTCAATGGAGTATATCAAGTATGAAAAGCACCAAGCCATGACAACAATGTAGTAGGTGACGATGGCGAATGGCACGAGTGCACTCCACCATCCTACAAACTCCCATTTTTTCCCAATTTTTTTAAATGCTCCTGGTGCGCCTTGTCTGCTCCAGTGTCCTACCGAGAATTCAAGGATGAGCATAGGGATGCCTGCGGTGAATAGGGCAACAAAATACGGGATGAGAAATGCTCCTCCGCCGTTGGTATAGGCGATGTAGGGGAATCTCCAGACGTTTCCTAGTCCGACGGCAGAACCGATCGCGGCCATAACGAACGCGAGCCGTGAGCTCCATTGTTCCTTTTCTGGAATGATGTTTCCCCCAACGAGATGTATTAATTCTCTCTTGTGTTTATAAATATATCTGAATTATAATCCTTTTTTTAAAAGAGATGGACTGTGAGTAACCTAAATATTTATTATGAACGAACTGTTCTTGTGTTGCTCGTGCAGGGGTAGCCAAGCCTGGTCTACGGCGACAGACTCAAGATCTGTTCCTGCAGAGGTTCGGGGGTTCAAATCCCTTCCCCTGCACTTTTTTATTTATTCTATTAATCAGATATGTTTGGTTATACAAGATAGTCAGAATTAGCTTCTTGATCATAAAGATCATTTTATTTACAACAGTTATTCACGTCCTTTTAGACTGAATAAAAAAATATAGGGAATGGATTAGACGAATAATTCCGTATCTAACAAAAAAAATCGACGTTGGAGAGAAACGACCTTTTCGTCGAAAAAGAGTTTTAATAAACAAGTACAGATGGTTTCTAGATGAATCGTCAAGTATTTTTCGGTTCTTTTATATTCATATTGTTGTCTTCAGTTACACTAAACCATGGATGATATCTGTGCATTCTTTGCAAATCTTCTTTTCGCGTTTCTTCACTTGAATCCTGTGCATGGCATCTAATCCGTGTTCTTCTCCGCACACACAACAAATATCATATTTTTCTTCTACTTTTTTCTTTTTCATTTGTTCTCACTTCATATCCATAAATTATTTTTCACCTATTCTATGAAAGACAACAAACCGGACCCTATGGATTAGATTGTCTCTCCTAAGACGCATTTTCAAATGAACGTTAGATCAATTCTGCTTCTTTTATGATATACTTGTTTTTTTCAGACCAAATCTCTATTTCATCGATAACCATCCAAACATCTTCAAGCACCTCAGCGGTTTTCCATCGTCTGTGCTCTTCTTGGAGATACACATTTCGTTCCGTATCTTTAAGTGTTTTCTCTCTTAAATGCCTAGAGTCAATGATGGAATAGACATCGTACGAAATAGCATGTGTCTTTGCATCTATCAGAATTTTTACGGTAATCTTTTTTTCTGGGCCATCAAGCCATAACTCTTGCTCTGATGTCTTCGAGAGGTTCAGAGTCAGTTTTTCTCTTTTTATGAAATTTAAAAGATTCTGGTACAAATCGCTTCCCATTTTCACATCAACTCCAATCCTATACTACTATCAGGTGTTTTTCTATATATTCTTTTCGCATTGATTGAGAATCATTTTCGAAAGTAATTATATCTTGTTAGGGTTACTGTTAATTCCATTTCTCCTATTGAATTTTTCTCCTGTCGCATCTTAAAATGCCAGGCAAATCCCTGTTGTGTGCGACAAAAAACAATGTATTTTGATGGGAGAAAAAATAAGGTGCCACTTTCCATCTGCAGGTCTTTTCCTACGTTTTATACCACGCAGTATCCTCAGCCGCAGCGATAATAATCCCAATGGATAGCAAGAAAATATTTTCAATAATATTATGTTTTTTCAATTTCCAACTCTTTTATAAAATATACATGTCAGAAACTTATTTTTACCAAAAAGGTTATATTTCATTGTACTCTTTAATTTGTGGGGTTGTTGATGAAATTTAGTAAGTTAGATGCGATGGATGTTGTTACCTTAGATGGTTTTAAAGCTGGTGAGATATCTGGAATTGAGTTAAATGAAAAGAAATGGGAGGTAACACACGTACACATTGAATTATCTGATGCGGCGGTAAAAGAACTTGGTTATAAGAAACCTCTATTAGGACATATCACAATATGTTTACCTGTAGGCTATATTCAAGCGGTAGGTACTGTGGTAACCTTAACAAGAAACCTCAAAGGGTTAGATAAAATACCAGAATGTAAATAAGTGACAAAAAACTATAGAGTAACGAACATGATTAAACAATAAAGGTGATGCACTATAGCAAAAAAGAAAAAAATAAAGGATCTGGGTTTTTGTATAACACCTGCATTAGTTGGAGTTGTTGTAATATTATTTTCAATTTCAGCTGCTCTTTCAAGTGAAATAGGAATCTGCATGGATTTTTCATGGGTTTTCTTCTGGGTATTCCTCGGGCTTATCTTGATTGCTCATTCTACGATCTCAGTAATAAATTTATGTAAATGCGAAGAATAACATAAAATACATTTCTTGAAAACACTCATTCATTATTGTAAAATAAACATTGACATACCGTCAATTTTTTTCATTTCGGTGGCCTTGTTTTGTGAAATGGTTCTACTAGGGGTATTTATTCTTCTTTTTCATCAGAAGAAAAGTATATTAATATAGAAAACATCTTATAAATATAAATAATTTATATCAATAAAGGATGCTATGAAAAAATTAATCGTCATAATCCTCGTTTCAGCAACAATTCTTAATATCGTTGCAGGTGCTTTTATCTTCCTTGATATTCAGGTAATGAGCGTGCCAGAAACAAACCTCACCATAGAATTAATAAACATCACCGCAGACGAAGCAATCCTCCAAACCAACCTGATGGTCAATAACCAAAATTCGTTCTCTATCTACGTACAAAATCTCACGATGGTAACAGTGACAGACAACGGAGATGTCATCAACAACCTTTTCATCAAAGGAGGCGAAACCAAAGCACATGAGAATAAAACGTTCACCGCAACAGCAAGTATACGATTTAATGGTTCCTTTCCTGATCAACTGACCAGTAGGATCACCGGGACATTTGGCACCATGTTCCTTGGAATAATAAAAA
>CAZGIV010000045.1:0-13821 GCA_964526175.1 uncultured Thermoplasmatales archaeon
GGTTGAGGGCCTTGTCCTGTAGAGGTCCGCGAGTTCAAATCTCGTCCCCTGCACTCATTAATTCATTTTTCATGTCCCTGGTTCAAAATCAGGACAATTCTAAAGACAGCCATCCAACGGTATTTCATTACCTAACCGGTACCGTTCACTTTCCACGTAATCTTTTCCATCAAGCGTAACCGTTGGAACGCGATACCGTTCAAGAAATTTGCATTTCATCATACCCTTTCACGCCCCTTGTTAGTCTTTGTAACTCAGTCCATATTTAAATAGATACCTCCTCTTTGGAAAAAATCAGGGGTTCAAGAGATAGATAACCTTATTATCCCATTATTTTATCATTTGTTTGTCGTATGAAACCAACGCGTCAGTTTGTCTTTTTTCTTGAAAAAATGTTCCCCTATCGGTTCCTTGCTGCAAAGATGACACAAATCCCTCTCATGAGGCAGATTATCAATAAAATGTTCTTTGATCAGACGAATGTAACGGTTCTGCCAAAAGAATCACTTGTTGAAATCAACCTTGAGAAATCGATACAACCTCCTGACAACATTGTCCTTCCATCACAAGTCGTTGAATATTTTATACGGAAAACGAACTACCGATTTATCATGAGTTTTTGTATATGTCGTGAGGCGATGGATTGCAAGAAACATCCAATAGAGTTAGGTTGTCTATTCCTAGGAGAAGCAACACAAAGGATTAACCCTGATTTTGGAAGAGAGGCAACGATGGAAGAAGCCTTAGTACATGTTCAAAAATGTCGTGAAGCAGGGCTTATCCATTTAATCGGAAGGGACCAAATCGATGAGACATGGCTTGGCGTAGGCTCTAGTGGAAAACTGATGACAATCTGCAACTGCTGCAGTTGCTGCTGCCTTTGGAAGATGCTTTCTGATCTTGACCCCCAGATACGTTCCAAGGTGAAGCGAATGCCTGGTGTGGACGTGACGGTGACTGAAAAATGCACAGGCTGCGGAACATGTATAAAAAATTGTTTTGTAAAAGCCATTGAGATACAAAACGGTCACGCAGTCATCACTGATGACTGCAAAGGATGCGGGCGGTGCGTAGAGTGTTGCCCAAATAATGCTATTGAACTGAAGATTAATGATAAACAGTTCCTTCAAAAGACAATCGAGCGTATTGAGTCATCTGTTGATGTCACATGATTGAAAGGGAATATACATTGTGGATTTCATTACCACCCCAGAGCGCTCAGGTTTGGTATTTTTACCACAGGATCCTAAATCATTTCACGGAAATACAGCTTATTTTTTCGATGAATGATGTCGAGTAAATGATGGTACTCTCCCACCAAGTGTTTCCTAGAGGAATTTCCACACATTTATTTCTGTACTCGTATGGAGGCCAACGTTATCATACGCAATTACCTTAAGAGTATAGAACAAAAAGCTTCTCTTACTCCAGGTCCAACTATAGGGTGCGCTGGTATCATTTGACATTAAATTTTCATCGATGTAGAACTCCACTTTTGCAATGCCAGAATCATTATCTGAGGCAATAACATCAACGTCGATGGTAAAGAAAATAATCGTGGTGAAAAACGGCAAAAGCTTCGTGTTACCAAGATATATTGCTTTCTCAGGTTTTATTATGTTTACCATCGGAGGTGTGATATCACCGAGTATCTCTGTCGTAAATCTCCAAATAACACCAGGGGTGGATGCCCCATGGTTATCCCATGCCACGATCTTCCAGTAGTAGGTTGTGTTTTCCTGAAGTAATGTAGGTTGGTAGGAATTACCCGAATGGTTGCTGATAAGTTTTGGTGGCGGAGAGGTCGTTCCAAAGTAAATATCATAGGTCACCGTATCACCAGTATCAGGATCACCTCCGTTCCAGCTGAGGCTTGTATTGATATTCACATCTGTTGCTCCATTGGCGGGCACGGGATTATCTGGTGGATAAGGTGGGTTGTTCGGCTTTGTTTTTGTCGTAAATTGCCAAATCGATCCTAGCGCAGATAGACCGTGATTATCCCATGCGATAATCTCCCAATAATACGTGGTTAAATACTCCAACGCACCAGGGTCAAATGTTGTCGCTGATTGATTAGATGCTACTTTTGATGGCGGAGTGGTCGTTCCAAAATACACATCATAAGTGACGGTATCACCAGGGTTAGGATCCCCACCAGTCCAACCAAGAGTACTCGTAATATCCACGTTCATCGCTCCATCACCAGGGGATGGGTTCGATGGTGTATAGGGTGGGTTATTCGGTTCGTTCATGGTCGTGAAATCCCAGAGGGAACCCTGGGTTGATGCATCATGGTTATCCCAGGCAACAATCCTCCAGTAATACGTTGTTTCATAGTTCATCATTCCAGGATCATAGGAGGTCCCAGATTGATTACTGACGACTTTAGGCGGAGGGCTGATTGTTCCAAAATAAACATCATAGGTGACCGTATCCCCAGGATCGGGATCCCCTCCATTCCAACTCAGATCGGCATTGATAGCAACACCGGTCGCATGATTCACAGGTTGAGGATCTGAGGGGAGATAGGGAGGGTTATTCACCTCATTTTCTGTGGTAAAATCCCAGAGGGGACCTGCTGAAGACGAACCATGGTTATCCCAGGCGACGATCTTCCAGTAATAGGTTGTTTGGTAATTCATGGTACCGGGATCGTAGAAGGTGTCGGACTGATTGCTACTGAGTTTCGGAGGAGGAGTCGTAGACCCAAAATAAACATCATAGAACACAGTATCCCCCGGGTCAGGGTCCCCACCGGTCCAACTAAGATTTTCATTGATATCAACACCGGTAGCATGGTTGATTGGACTTGGAATGCTAGGGATATAGGGTGGATTGTTTGGTACAGAAGTTGTCGTGAAGTCCCAGAGAGGACCTGGTGCTGAGGCACCGCGGTCATCCCAGGCGATGATCTTCCAATAATAGGTCGTACTATAGTTAAGAGTCCCAGGGTCATATAGTGTACTTGGGTATCCAAGACTTACGAGGGAAGGAGGATTGGTTGTACCTAAATAGATATCGTACGTAACGGTATCACCAGGGTCAGGGTCCCCGCCAGTCCAACTCAGATCGCTATCGATAGCGACGTTGTTTGAATTGTTTTGGGGGCTTGGATTGCTGGGGATGTTGGGAGGGTTATTTGGAACATACGTTGTGGTGAAATCCCATACCGGGCCTGATGTTGATGCACCATGATTATCCCAGGAAACGATCTTCCAGTAGTAGGTCGTAAGATAATTCATCGTTCCCGGGTCGTTGATGGTTTCAGATTGGTTACTAGAGATTTTTGGGGGAGGATTGATACTACCGAAGTATACATCGTACAAGACGGTGTCCCCGGGATCTGGGTCACCACCGGCCCAACTAATAACACCATTTACATCGACATCGTTTGCATGGTTAACCGGATTAGGATTGCTCGGAGTAAAGGGGAGTGAATTGGTCATGAAATTCCATAGAGGGCTTGATGTTGATGCACCATGATTATCCCAGGCAACAATCCTCCAGTAATAGGTTGTCCCATACGCAAGTAAGGGTAAATCATAGGTTGTAGCAGTTTGATTGTTAGTAACTTTTGGTGGCGGGTTACTTGTTCCAAAAAACACGTCGTAGGTCACTGGATCACCGTCAGGATCCCCACCGGTCCAGCTTAAATCAGTGGTGATAGCAACACCAGTTGCACTATTGGGTGGACTTGGGGAACTCGGCTCATAGGGTGCTCTATTTTCAGTCGTGAAATACCATATCGGACCGGTTCTCGAAGCACCATGGTTATCCCAAGAAACAATTCTCCAATGATAAAGAGTGTTATAGGTAAGAGTACCAGGATCATAACTAAGACCAGATTGATTGCTTATCACTTTAGGAGGAGAACTGCTTATTCCAAAATACACATCATAGGTAATAGTATCACTAGGGTTTGGGTCTCCACCAGTCCACCCTAGATCAGCGTTGACAGTTATCCCTATTGACCCGTTTGCTGGGTTTGGGCTGCTTGGTATGTTGGGAGGGTCGTTATGGGTGGTAAAATGCCAAAGAGGGCCAGCAGCTGAAGCGCTATGGTCATCCCAGGCAACAATCCTCCAGTAATAGGTTGTACCATAGTTCATTGTCCCGGTGTCATAGGAAGTACCAGATTGATTGGTGACAACTTTTGATGGAGGGTTAATCGTACCAAAGTAGACATCATAGGTAACTGGGTCCCCATTGGGGTCACCACCAGTCCAACCAAGGTCGGTTGTGACAGCAACATCGGTTGTACCATTTGCTGGGAGCGGGTTGCTAGGATTATTTGGTGGTTCATTGACTTGCCATTTCACACTCCATTTATCAAGCTTCGGAGTAGTCGAAGGATTCGCTCGTGTGAACGTTGCCTTCAACCGAATGGTTGGTGCTGTAATCCCATGTGAAAAAAGATTCCAACCGGGTAACACGTTTTGGAGTAGCAATGCTCCGGTTATACCATCTATGATATCAAACGAGATAACGCCATTACTATACGTGGCGTTAAAAATATCCCATGTGTGAAAGTTCGTTGGAATAATTCGTACAGAAGTAACATGGGCAGATAACACAAGCTGTTTTTCAGCACCCATGAAATAGGTCACTGTCGTTCCTGCGATTGAAGCGGACCATAAATTACTGTACACATCTGGCATGTTATCCCACGGAGAAGGATACGTAATTCGAATATCCTCCCAACTAACAAAGATAGTATTGTTACCAACAGCGATATTCGCCCAATCGGCAAGCGCAGAGGAACTAGTAGATAATTGAATATCGCCTCCGATTATTTCTCCATTTGATGAGAGGACCTTCCCCCAGATCAACCCAGACCCACTCGTTCCTTTGCTATTGAACGAGAGAAAGAACGATGATGAAAGATATGGTGCAATATCGGTACGAACGAACTCACCTGATTTAATTTGGAATGTATTCACAACCACATTCCCGGATGAATCAAATATCTTCCCCCAGATGTTCCCCCACCAATCACCGGTGCTAATATCATCGTTATTCCATGTGACGAGGAAACGTTGGGTTTGCTGACAAAACTCGACACAGGGGAAGTTATAATCAACTGTATCACTGCCGGTGGCAATAGAAATTGTACTCCCGATCTGATTGAGGTTTTCATCAAAGATCCCTGCTTTTATGCTGAAAGGACCGTTGTCTGCAGTAATGCCTTCTTCCCAGACAATCATATAGTGACTATGGATAGGATCAAAAGCAACCCAGGGTTCACATTGACTATATGTTGTTGTAGCAATACCTTTCTCCCCACCAACAGGATTCCCATTCGTATCATAGAGTCGTCCATAGACATTATAGTTGGTTTCTCCATTCCTGGCATCTTCCCACACCACACAGAATCGATTATTCACTGAATCAAATTGTACGTTTGCATCTGCCTGGCAATCCGCTGCGGTGCAGACATCAATGACGCTTCCCAGTTGCAACTGATCACCATTTCGCACGACGGTTCTTGCTTTAATGTTCTCGGTGGTTATACTGGGGTTTGCAACCGAATCATAATGCTCCCAGGCGACAAAATATTTTCCACCACCATAATCAATAGATGGATTTTCGTTCCTATAATACAACGTGCCGTCATTAAAGATCTGTTGGTCGTTAACTACCTTGTTTCCATTTATATCGTACATCGACGCCCTAATCTCTTGTTTAAATCCGAATGTGTACGGTGGATACCATGGTTGTCCTTCTTCCCAGGCAGTTAAAAACTCGTTGTTCCCGTACGCTACATCAGGATCCCATGTCCCTTCGTTATTCGCATGGTTCGTGGTTTTTTCATCGTTCGCCCAGAACGCTGACCAGCTAAATACACCAGAAAAATTACTTTGACTAGACGCTGAGGGATTTCCGTAAAAGAGATACATTGAACTTGTTCCAAGGGGGATTAAGGGAACTTTCACCCAAACATAAGCGGTTGTTGAATTATACCGTTCAATCCAATAATCCAACCAGGTGCTTGGATTGTTTTGTTGTTTAAATCGTATATCCTGATATTGTGACTGCATTCCAGATTCATGGGAGATTACGAAAGAAATGATAGAGTTATAGAGTGTTTGACCAGCGGTATTGGTAATAGTGATAGGTTTCATTTTAGTCCATGAAGGATTTGTCCATTCGGGATAGGTATTAATCATGGAAACCTGGCCATTTGAAACAAGATAATTATCAGATTGCCCAGCACCAGGTGGGTTCTGGTCTATTTTTGTTTCATTATTAAACGCATCTTCCCATGTGATCGTGGAAAATAAGTGGCCTCGGTCATAACCACCTACGAATGAGTTTTTATCATTTGCTTTTGCAGGTAAAAAAATTTGAGTTACCGAGGTGGTAACGAAAACAAAAAGTAATAGGCTTACAACTATTTTAACAAAAACATGGTTCTTCCTCATAATCTACCCCCGTATGATATTCGTCTATATCGAATGTTATATTTAAACATATTTAAGGAAGAATTCACGACGATCATCTTAAACGAAACGAGGTGGAATTACTCGATTAGATTCACATGAAGTTTTATATACTACTTCCCCCTGTATATTACTTATTATTATTTAGGACGAGGTAGTAATTTATGATGAAGAAAATAATAGGTATTTTGGTATGTACGCTAATGATAAGTGGTGCATTCGTAAGTGCTAATAACATAATAAATGACAAAAAAAGTGTAATTACGAATGACGGGTCAATAACGGTCACTATACCGATAGGGAATTATCAGATTAAAGAAGAAAAACAAGGGTTTGAAGTAGCGATTGATAATTTCGGTCGTTTACTCATACCAGGTAAACCAAATCTGCCTTCGAAGATATTTTCTATAGCAATTCCACCAGGTGCTAAAGTCCGTGATGTTAGTTTTGAAACGAAAAACAGCATCATCCTTCCTGGGAGTTATAAGATAGCACCCAACTCACTGCCAAAGGTTATCGGTCCAGAGAATTCAGTTATTAACGCACGTGATCAGCAACAATATGAACAGAACTACGAATCTGTGTATAAACAAAACAATCCGTATCCACTATCAATTGGGGAGGTTGTCGGAACCGGTGGATATAGAAAGTATAATCTCGTTGATGTAAGAATCACCCCATTCAGTTACTATCCGCTATCAGGTAAATTACTGTACAATCCAGATATTACCGTTACCATTCATTACACATTTCCAGAGGGATTTTCCTCTAAGGATATCGTGATTGATAACCTTCCGCGAACTGAACAAACAGCAAAAGAAATAATCCTTAACTATGACCAAGCAAACAATTGGTATCCAACCGTTCCTGGAGGAAGGGCACAGAATGATTATGTCATCATAACCCTTGATTCATTAACCTCCTCAGTTACTCCTCTCGCAGACTGGGAAAGTGCGAAAGGACGAAGTGTTGAGATAGTGACCACCTCGTGGATCAATAGTAATTACAATGGGTATGACCTTGCTGCGAAGATGAGAGCATTTTTAATTGATAAATATCCCTCTGGTGAATGGGGCATTGAAGATCTGTGTCTGATCGGTGGGTATGATGATGTACCCATGCGACGTACGGCACAGGACGTTGGCTATGGACAACCTGAGACCGATTATTACTATGCTGAACTGTCACTTCCCGATAGTGAATCTTGGGATGCAAATGGAAATCATCAGTATGGAGAAAATTCCGATCCAATCGATTTTGAGGCTGAAATAAACGTTGGTCGTATCCCCTGGAGTGACCCGGACACGGTTCAAAGTATCTGTGAAAAATCCGTTGCTTATGAACAGAATAATGATGAATCATATAAGAAAAACATCCTCCTTCTTGGCGCGTTTTTCTGGTCTGATACCGACAATGCAGTGCTTATGGAATATAAGACAAACCCAGCGAACTATCCCTGGATGGCTGACTGGACAAAGACACGTATGTACGAGGACACTCAATCATCGTTTCCCTGTGATTATGATCTGAGTTATAACAATGTCAAGTCAGTATGGGAAGCGGGAACCTATGCGTTCGTGGATTGGGCAGGCCATGGATCCCCTGATGCAGCCTATGAATATTATCCATCACAGTATTTTGTCAATGAAGAAACTTGTACGTATCTTAATGATCAGTATCCTTCGATTATCTTTGCAGACTCCTGCAGTAACTCTGATACTGATGAATTAAACATTGGTCAGGCGATGCTCAAGCAGGGTGGTGTTGGTTTCCTTGGTGCGACAAAGGTTGCATTTGGATGCCCAGGCTGGAATGATCCTTATGATGGATCCAGCCAATCACTAGATTGTTTCTTCACCACGCATGTCACCTCTGGGGAGTATACGCAAGGTGCAGCGCATCAATGGTCTTTGAGAGAGATGTACACAAACGGTTTATGGGATTATGCTAGGTACGAAATGTTCGAATGGGGCGCATTCTGGGGAAACCCTGATCTATCTATGGGTTCGGTGACGACGAGCAATCCACCAGCGACACCATCGATACCATCGGGGCCGACACATGGTGTTCAAAACGTGGAATACACGTTCTCAACGAGCACATCAGATCCAGATGGAGACCAAATCTATTATATGTTCAATTGGGGTGATGGAACATTGAGTACTTGGCTTGGGCCATATTCATCGGGGTTAACGGTTTCTGCGTCTCATTCTTGGTCGGTGATTGGAAGTTATGATGTGATTGTAAAAGCCAAAGATACAAACGGTGCCACAAGTGATTGGTCTCAACCACATACAATCACAATCGTCTTAAACGATGCACCAAACACACCAACGATTTCAGGTCCAGGAACCGGGTCACCAGGGAAGCCGTACCTGTTCAAGATGCAAACAACAGACACAAATGGTGATGATGTGTTCTACTATGTAGATTGGGGAGATAATATCACTAGTGGATGGGTCGGCCCCTATAACTCAGGGGTAGAAGCAACCATTACCCATAGTTGGACCAATCAAGGAACATACACGGTAAAGGCCAAAGCAAAAGACATTCAAGGTGATGAAAGCGACTGGGGCACCCTGCAAGTGGTCATGCCAATGGAATACAAATTCGCATTCAACGCATTCTTCCAGCATCTGTTCGAGAGCTTCCCACATCTATTCCCTATTCTACGACATGTCATGGGGTATTAGACCCCTCTCTTCGTTTCATTTCCTTGGTAAATGAAAAAAATAAAACAATTCATACTCTTTGGATGCACGCTTATACTCATAGCCACAGTACTGAGTGGATGTACTCAAGAAAATAACCATCAGAACCTCAGCTACATAAACCAAGAATATGGATTCGAACTTATCCCACCAGAGGGGTGGACAGTAAATGAAAACACCCAAGATCCTGTCAAATTTTTTTGTCCAGATCAAAATGATTATCAGGTAAATCTAGCTATTAAAAAACCAATTCTGTCAAACGAAACGCTGAATACTGCTGTAGAACAATTAATCGGATATTACACGGAATCTTATTTTAAAAATTTTTCATTAATTTCTAGCAAACCAATGACAATTAACGATCTCGACGCCTATGAAATAGTATTTTCTGAGGGGAGAGAACCATATTTACTCCAACACAAACAAGTCTTTTTTGAAAAAAATAAAAAAATATATTCCATAGTATACACCTCGTTGGTTACTACATTTGATACGTATATTTCTGTGGTTGACCAGAGTATAAACTCATTTACAATCATCTAGATTTCTCCACGCAAAATAAAAATACACTAAAATTTCTTTTTTCTTTGTTTGTTTGCAGATATTATCGTATAGAAAACATTTAAATGGTATAGGTTATATTTGAAAGATGAAGGAAGACAGGGTACCATGCAAAAGAATATGTTTTTGAAAATTTGTCTTTGTGTTTTAAGCGTTGTTCTATGTCTTGGAAGTGTTGTTCAAGGTTTTGCCGAAACAACACGTTCAAATACTCGTTCATCTCCACAAATACTCTGGTGGTATGACTTACAGGCTCCTTCCTTTGGGTCAGCAGCGGTTGGTGATATTGATAACGATGGTATGCTGGAAATCGTTTTTGGAACATATTTTAATGACGAGAACATCTATGCGTTAAATGCAGAGGACGGCTCTCTTCTTTGGAGTTATTTTACAGGAGGGTGTAATGACGCATCACCAGTCATCGCAGATGTTGACCTTGATGGTAGTCTGGAAGTAATTATCCCTGCATCCTCACCATCAATGGTATATTGTTTTGATGGAGCGACAGGTCAGGTAAAATGGTCAAGATCAACAGGTTCTGCAAACTGTATTGATTCACCCCCTGCAGTCGCTGATGTGGATAATGATAACAAACCAGAAGTCGTTTTTGGTACTTTTCATGGTTATGTGTTTTGTTTGAATGGGGAGGACGGAAGTATCTGTTGGCAAATTAATCTTGGGACAAACAGCTATATTCAATCGTGTCCTGAAATCCTTGATATTGATGGTGATCAAAAATTAGATGTTGTGGTGGCTCAATGGAACGGTGATCACAGGATTTATGCTCTATATGGAGAGAATGGATCAACAATTTGGTATTCCAGCCAGCCTCAGGATTGGATGTATCACGGTGGTTCATTTGCTGACATCGATGAGGATGGTAAAGATGAAATTGCTATTGGTTGCTATGATAATCATGTGTATGTGATAAATAGTGAAGATGGAAGCCCAGTATGGAATTACCTTGCGCCCTCTTATGTTGGCGCACCAACATCAATAGCAGATCTTAATAACGATAATCATCTTGAGATTGTGTTTGTCTCATATAACATCATTGGGGTTTTATCGCATACTGGGTCGTTGCTCTGGAGTTATTCGGTCAGCGGTAATATCTTTCGGGGGGCAGCCATTGCAGATATCAATGGTGATGGAACGTTAGATGTCGCTTTTGGTGCAGAAGATGGAATAGTTAGAGTTCTCAGCGGTGATAGTGGTCAAGTCATATGGACTATTGATTTACAAGCTCATTATGGATTGGTATTCGATATTGATCATGCACCTGTTATTGCTGATTTTGATAATGATGGGAAACTTGATCTTTTCATTGTGGGCGGCTATGGGATTTCCTCACCGGAGACCAATAATCATGGACGTGCGTATATGCTTTCAGCAGGTGATGGTGAAAATCCAGGATGGACGATGTTTCGCCATGACCTTAGACATAGCGCTTGTTATTCTGAGAATCAGATGCCAAATACCCCAACGACACCATCGGGGCCTTCTTGGTTATATAGCGAGCAGTTAGGATTTTTTAGTACGATTACTTTTGACCCTGATGGAGATGACGTTCAATATCGTTTTGATTGGGATGCTGTTGGTGTCCATAATTATAGCGAGTGGACGTCTTTGGTCCCTTCAGGGGAACCGGTCAACATGTTCCATTTCTGGGATTCTCTGGGGATCTATGCTGTGAAGACACAGGCTCGTGACGAACAGGGGTTAATGAGTGCTTGGTCAGATTCATTTCTTGTCACAATTATTCACCATGAACCACCCAGTCCACCAGTGATAGATGGGCCAACGCAGGGAAAAGCAGGAGTTGTGTATCTTTTTACCTTTGTTTCAACGAATCCTGATGCAAATGATGTGTTTTACTGGATTGAATGGGGGGATGGATCTCAAATTGAATGGGTCGGGCCTTATGCATCAGGTCAACTTATGACTATTAATCACAGCTTTGCACAAAAAGGAACCTATACCATTAAAGCGAAAGCAAAAGACATCTATGGTGCTGAAAGTGAGTGGGCGACATTGAAAGTAACCATGCCGAAAACCGGGTCTTTGTTTTTTAGTTCATTCCTTCAGCAATTGTTTAGACAGTTTCCAAACGTATTTGTGTTTTTACGTTATTTACTTGGGTATTAAACTATTTCAGTATGTCTTTTTTATTTTCTTGATTTCTGTTATATGTAATTCAACATGGTTACGAATAATATTTCGTACCTCTTGGTAGTTGTCATGCGATTTCCCGTTGGGACCTTCAATCTCCTAAGTTATTGTTTTTTCAGAAGAGGTGACAAGAATGTGTCAAACACTCATCGTTGTAATTATTGTATCGAATCAGTCATATATTCCTGAGATTAGTTTTTCAGATTTGTTATTTTTCTTTTTTTTATCTATAAAACGGATTTAATTATATATATAAATAAATATTCATTTGTATATCTTATTATTCTTTCACGACAGATGTAAATTTATACCAATCGATTAATTCTGTAATGTAATTATTTTTAGATAATAGCCTGTGTTTTTCAGGTGTGATTCGTACGATACTGATTATATGTTTTCATAGAAAAATTATCATGATAACGCATTCGTTATATTCTTATAGGTGAAGTTGTTATGAGAATAAATTTTGGAGGATTCAGAGAAATGAGAAAACAAATAGCAATCATCGGAACCACCTTACTTTTTTGTATGATTATTATTAGTGGATGTAGCGAACAGAAAAACCCAGTCATTTCGTCATTTGAGGCAATACCTGATGAAATCGAATTAGGACAAGAATCCCAATTACGTTGGAATGTCGTTGATGCTACTTCAATCACCATCGATAATGGTATTGGAAATGTTAACCTTACGGGAAATAAAACCATAACACCAATAGAAACAACAACATATACTATGACTGCAAAATCCGCATCAAACACTGTAACAGCATCGGTACAAATTATTGTTATTGAGTCAAGCGAAAAACCAAACATCAGTATGGCTCAATCTGAATTTTATATAGAAATCTCTGATACGAACAACTCTCGTCTGAACCAATCTCGAGTATTTATTATAGCAATAAATGAAAACACTGGAGAAAATCAAACATCTGCTCTTGGACCATCTATAACCGACGGCGATGGTAATCCAAAAATATTAGGAGTCGGTGATGCAATTACGTTTCGTAACCTTTCAGATTTTCAGGTTGGAGAACTATGGACAATTCAGATGTTCTATAAAGGTGAAATGATTGGTCAATGTATCTTTAAAAATCCAAAGGGCCCCTATGATACCCCTATAGTACATATAATACAATCCAGATCATCCGTAACAATTATTAGAATAATAAACGGACCGCTAGAGCAAACTTCCTGTTCTGTAGTTGCTATAAACACGACGAGCGGAACAAATCAAACGAACGCAATTGGCGCTACTATAGTTGATGGTGATAATAATCCGACATTGCTGGGGATTGGTGATCAGATCATTTTTAAAAATTTAGATAACTTTCAAATAGGAGACCAATGGACAATTCATTTGCTGTATCAAGAAGACATTATTGGCCAATGTTCATTTACTAATCAAGGTAGCATTATATTAATCCCAACATAAACACGACCCCAAATCAAGGAAATATCTGTTTAATACAAACCTTCATGGAAAATGATTCCATAGAAAGAATTTAGATTTGACCATACGTCATCAATTTATATATAAGTAGATTAGAACCCACATATTGAGAAATTTGATAATGCTATCCAACGAACAAAAAAAAAAAAAAAAAAAAAAAAATCTATACAATGTGAGATAATTATTTCTCATATTTCACTATGAAAGATAATGTTCTTGTTTTCATTTATCAAATATTTTATTTATAATCGATAGTAGAGCAATGCTTAGTAAAAAAAAAAAAGTTCATGACAGAAAAAAATAATAAAAGAAGAAGCACCAATTATGTGTGAAAGATAAAAAAATAATTATCTCTTTCCACTCTTATTTCTTCTTCTTTTTGACGACTTTTTTCTTGGTTTTTTTTGCCGGCATTGCCATCTCTCCTCCTTTTTGTCTTTTAAGAATTCATATCACGTAGATGATTAAAAAGGTTTTGTTCATTT
>CAZGIV010000046.1:0-3087 GCA_964526175.1 uncultured Thermoplasmatales archaeon
GGAGTCTCTAGCTCCCAAAGCTAAAAGGATGGACCAAGCTACCCTACAGGCCCCGCATACACGGTGTAACAACATATTGTATTTAAAAATATTTATCTAGTCGTCTCTGTTTTCGCTCGCATATGGATTTTAATGTCAAAAAACCAACTCATCTTTTTGCACTACTTGGGGTGTTAGGTACATTCGTATTATTCATTGGTTATCCGTTAATCACATTGTTTTCCACGATACAGACCCCTACCATATACACCTCTTCTATGACATCCTTTCAAAAACTTACACTTGAGATATCCCTTCTCATTGTTCAATTTCTCTTTGTATTCGCAGGTCTCATCTTTGTTCCTATAGTGTGGTACAAACTGGTAAATAAAATTTCTTTAAAAGAAATGTTTGCTCGGGTGCAACTCAGGAGAGAAGGATTAGATAATGCGCTTCTTTGGGGAGTGATTACCATCGTTATTGCATTTGCCATTACGATGGCTATTGGTCTTCTGTATATGTTTTTTACAAAAACGGACCCAAGTAAGTTAAGCAATATACCTGATCTTCAACAGCTTTTTTCAATTCCTTCCCTTTATCTGCTGGTCATCATTCAACCCTTCTGTGAGGAGTTTTTCTTTCGAGGTTTCCTTTTTGAAAAAATCACAAAAATCGGTGGAAGCACCCTTGCTATTATCATAACCGCTGTTCTTTTTGGGATGTCACATCTCTCCTATACCTATGCATATGCTGCGGTGATCGCGGTTATCCTTGGGGTCTTGTTCGCAGTAGTCGTGCTAAAAACAAAAAACCTGTATGCATCGATTTTTGCCCATACCATCATTAACATCGTCAGTCTTACGTTGTATGTTTTCGGGAAATATTTTGGGATGTAAACGTTAATTCTATAAACAGAGGATGTATCCCCATGTACCATAAAGAGGTGAAAACATCATGCAAAAAGAACGGACATTTGCCATGATCAAACCAGATGCAATTCAACGAGGATTTATCGGGGAGATCATCAGTCGATTCGAAAAAAAAGGAATAAAAATCGTTGCAATGAAACTCGTCGCTGTCGACCGTAGACTTGCAGAAAAACATTATGGGGTCCATAAAGGCAAACCATTTTTTGAGCCAACCGTGCAATACATCACCTCATCTCCTGTTGTCGCCATGGTTCTTGAAGGCAGTAATGTAATCGAGATGGTCCGAGGGATGACTGGGACAACCGATCCACAGAAAGCAGCGATGGGGACTATCCGTGGGGATTACGGGCAGTTCATCGGCAGAAACATCATCCATGCATCTGATGGAAAAGATACTGCTCAATTTGAGATCAATCTCTGGTTTTCCGCAGGTGAAATCGCACAGTACCAGCGGATCGATGAGGCATGGCTTACCGAATAAGGAAGAAAGAGTTTTCTCCTGATTCTCTCCTGTTGTAAAAATCGAAGTTTTTAAATAGAAGCTTGTAGTTCCTCTTAGGTATAATATATAGGAAATCAACCTTAGAGGAGAGTATGAAAAATGGCAAAAGATATGATGGGTAAAGTAGCAATATGGGCATTTATCATAGGCGCACTAATAGCACTATTAGTCGGTCTGTGGCAAGCCTACACCATTGAACAACACCAAACCCCTGTATTTATGACAGATATGGGTGGATGGATCGCCTGGTTACTTGCGATTATCGGTGCGATCGTAGGAATCTTAGCTGTGCTAGGTAGAGGGACAATTACCAAAGCAGAGGTACCCTCGTTTCTGACAGCAGGTATCGCATTACTTGTCATGTACGCAGTCTTCCAAGGGTTCTATATCTCACCATGGATTGGATCATTACTCTCAGGAGTATCCATGAGCCTTGCGATATTCATTGCTCCCGCAGTCGGGATCCTAGCAATAAAAGCAATCTGGGACATCGGTAAGGAAGTTTAAAACATCCTTTCCTTTTTTTTTTTTTTATTTTAATAAAAACCAAAGAACTAATGAAAAAATCCCAAAGATCATAAAACATATCCAAAGGATATACAGTATTTTGAACCGGACAATCCATTTCGCTTTTTTTTCCGGGGTATCAAAAAATCTCCCAAGGACCGGGTCATCTTCAAGCGACATAGTTATTGTTGTTTTGACTCCATTAATGCTTTGATTCGTTTCCTTCGGAAGAAATCCTCACGTTCCTGTTCTTCTAACCGCATCTCGATATATTTGATGGTCGCATACAGTTTTGGGATAAGGCTATTTTCTAAGACATTAACCCGTCGTTTCGTCTTTTCTATATCGATGGAGAGGCATTGAATGTTTTCTTCGACTTCTGCAAGGCTTATGACTAAAGGAAGCAGCGCGCTGAACTTCTGATACGCATCATCTAAGGATGCGCACGTCTCGGAGAACCCATAGGATGGTGGTGAGGGTTCTCTGAGGTGTTCTGTGTTGATCTTTGCGATTTTGACACCCATAATGTTATCGGTCTCAAAGGAGAACTCTCCAATATTTAACGAGAGGGATGCTGCATCTTCAACCTGAGCTTCCCCCAGG
This sequence comes from uncultured Thermoplasmatales archaeon, assembly GCA_964526175.1. Lineage (GTDB taxonomy): Archaea > Thermoplasmatota > E2 > DHVEG-1 > DHVEG-1 > SM1-50. The sequence continues at coordinate 2,521 of CAZGIV010000046.1, forward strand.
AGCATTTGCGCTTGAATCAAAGAACCGAACGCGCCATGCAACCCAGCGTCGACTTGTTGTTTTACGGTGTTCCTTTTCTCTATTACCGTAAAGAATTTTTCGATGAGGGCATCTCGTTTTTCCTCAAGGAGTTTATGTCCTTTTTCCGCCAGTATGACTTTTTTTCTGATTTCAAGAAGCTCCATTCTGGTGGGATTGACTCCCTCAAGCATTTGTTCTGTCATACTACTTCTTTTCGTCTGTTGGTTTTAGATATTTTTTGATATACTCCACGCTGATTTTTTTCAGCTCTGATTCTGGGAGACTTGCAAGAAGCTTCCAGGCGATGGTAAGGGTCTGCTCAATGGTCCTGTTTTCATTTGATGTCTGGGTGACAAACTGTTGTTCAAACTCATCAGCAAAATGAAGGAATTTTTTATCTCGTTCAGAGAGTCCATCCTCCCCGACAATCGCGACAAGATCTCGGAGATCACTGCCTTCTGCATACGCCGCGTACAACTGATTCGAGACATCATAGTGATCCTCCCGGGTCCGTCCTTTACCGATCCCTCGGTTCATCAGCCGGGA
>CAZGIV010000046.1:3187-10150 GCA_964526175.1 uncultured Thermoplasmatales archaeon
GTCTGAATAAATTCTCTGGGGTACTCCCGGGCGCAGGGGTTAATTGGTTCTCCGTTGATATCACGACGCTCCGTAGGGATGATTGGGGGTGAGTTATCAAGCGGCCGACCGGTTCCATCAAAGATTCTTCCAATGATGTCTTTTGCGACACCGAGTTTCATGGTCTCCCCGATGAATCGTGCAGACGTATGTTTCGTGTCTAACCCTCGTGTCCCTTCGAAGACCTGGATAATTGCTTTATGTTCGAAAACCTCTAACACTTGACCGGTACGCTCTTCTCCTGTTGGTGTCCGGATTTTCACTACCTCATTATAGGCGACATCCTGGATTCCTTCTACAATGATCAAGGGTCCTTCAACGGTCGTGACACTGGTGTATTCAATATCGGTGTTCTTCATGGGGCACGCTCCTTTATCAATGCATCGATTTCTTTTTCAAACTCTTGCTCTATTTTCTTAAATGTCTTCTCATACTCGTTGTTAGGGACCTTGCCGAGACGGGCGAACGATAACTTTGATTTTAGCGCGATGAGGTCATCGATTTGAACGTTTTTACCTGCTGCATCAAGGATCCTGTCAGAGAAATGAAGCATGAGTCGTAACATCTCATATTGTTTTTTCCCAGGGCAGTAGGTGTCAACTTCATGAAACGCACTCTGCTGTAGATAGTGTTCTCTGATCATTTTCGCACTTTCCAGCAGTGCTCGTTCACGGGGAGGAAGTGCATCTGGTCCGACGAGTTTGACGATTTCCTGTAGCTCTGATTCTTTCTGTAGTAATGCCATCGCACTGGTAATCATCTTAAGCCACCCTTTCCCGACGTGCTCTTCCCACCATCCGTTGACTTGCTCCAAATATAAGGAATAGGATTTTAACCAGTTGATGGACGGGAAATGTCTTTTATCAGCGAGATCCGCGTCAAGTGCCCAGAAGACCTTGGTAATCCGAAGGGTGTTTTGAGCGACCGGCTCAGAGAAATCACCGCCAGGTGGTGAGACCGCACCCATGACCGAAATCGAACCTTCTCGTTCCTTTGAACCTAGAAGCTTTGCCCGTCCCGCCCGTTCATAGAACTCCGCGAGCCTTGAGGCAAGATACGCAGGGTATCCTTCTTCCCCAGGCATCTCCTCAAGTCGTCCTGAGATCTCACGCATTGCCTCTGCCCATCGTGAGGTACTATCTGCCATCAGCGCGACATCATAACCCATGTCTCGATAGTATTCCGCGATAGTAATCCCCGTATAGACACTAGCGTCTCGGGCGGCAACTGGCATGTTTGAGGTGTTTGCAATAAGCACGGTTCTGTTAAGGAGCAGCTCACCGGTTTTCGGGTCTTTTAGATCAGAGAATTCCTGAAGGACATCGGTCATTTCGTTTCCGCGTTCTCCACAGCCGACGTATACAACCACGGTTGCATCACTCCATTTGGCGAGTTGATGCAGCATGACGGTTTTTCCTGTCCCAAATCCACCTGGTATTGCAGCGGTCCCTCCTTTGGCAACCGGGAAGAACGTGTCAATGACTCGTTGACCGGTGATGAGAGGTATGGAAGGGTCGAATTTTTTGAAAACCGGACGTGCTTTCCGTACAGGCCATCGTTGGGTCATCGTCACAGACACCACACCACTGGGTGTTTTCACTTCTGCGATCTGCTCATCTATTGTGTAACTGCCTTCATTGATGATAGACTGAATGATCCCCTGTATCTCTGGTGGAACCAGGATCCTATGCTGGATGAGTGGTGATTCCTGGACTTCTCCAAGCAAATCACCTCCGGTGACACTGTCCCCTTTTTTTGCCTTGGGGATGAATGCCCATTTCTTTTTCCGGTCTAACGGTGAGGTTTCAACACCACGTGCGATGAAATCACCGGTTTGTTTTCTAATTGCGGGTAATGGTCGTTGGATTCCATCATAAATATTTCCAATCAACCCTGGTCCAAGCTCCAATGATAACGGCTCCTGGGTCGACAGGACGATTTCCCCTGGTTTCAACCCGTTGGTATCCTCATAGACCTGAATGGTTGCGACATCTTCATTTAATCGAATGATTTCTCCAATGAGATGCTCTGCTCCAACACGAACCACATCATACATCTTTGATCCACGCATGGTATCTGCTTCTATCACAGGACCAGAAATCCGAGTGATCTTACCTTTGATTTCAGACATTTTACTCCTCCATTCTATCGTTGTGCTTCTTTTTTACTAACATCTAAACCTACTGCTCGTTTAATCAAATGTGAGACAATATCAACATGATTCTCTAACTTTCCTTTTTTATCAGGGATTTCAACGAATATCGGATGTTTCTTATGGATGCGAAATTCCTTTAATTCTAAGCCAAGATCTCGGGCTATAGGCTCGGTAATCAGAACGATGCCAATATCAGTTCGTTTCGTTAAATCTTGGAACAGAGAGATCATAGTTTCTTGTTTTGGTATGAACAACTCATGGATACCAGCGAGTCGCAGACCAACCGCGGTCTCCTGGTCGCAGAGGGCTGCTATCTTCATCATGTCCCCTCGTTGATCAAATTGTTCTTAATAAACTCTTGAGAGAGACTCTCTGTGATTCCTTTCGCAATCACTTTAAGGTTTTTTATCTCAAATTCTTTTGAAACCAGGAATCGAAGGCTTGGGCCGATCGTCAGATAGTTCTGAAAAGACAGGTCCTTTATTCGTTGTAAGAACACGTGGTCAATTCCTTTTTCGAATACTTGTACAGATTTTTCTTTTATATAACGTTCAAGTGAAGCAGATAGCGCGGGGAAATACGAGGTACCATCCAATGCTGTAATCAGTTGGGGGACATCAGGTGCTTCTGTCATTTCCTCAAACCGCCATCGGGAGATCTGTTTTCCTTCTCCAAGAAACAGGGTTTTACAGATACTGGCAGAATAGGAGAGATGTTTTGCTCTAAGGAGATACTTAATAGTGAGCTGGTCGATGAGGTTTTTCAAATAATCGTGTTTCGCCTGGTCACATTTGTAGGGGACTTTTAATTCCTTGAATTGACGCAGAATATGGGAATCAAACATGATGTCGATTTGAAGGAGATCTAAAGGTTCTTTGGTAAGTGCCACAAGGAGCTCTTTGTCAAACCCAGCGGAGGCAAGAAGGGCTGGGAGGGTTTCTTTGGTAGCGCTGTGGAGACGGCTGAGAAGGTCAGTTGTCCAGGGGAGCATCCCGTTTTCCTTTGATGGTTGGTGGGTTATTCCTAAAAGGATTTTTTTAACCTCATTTTTTATAAGGTACACATCCATCCGCTGAAGGTAAAGATCGTAAAAGGGATGGAGTTTTTTGGAGCTATCCTGTTTCATCATGGTGATGGTTTGAAGGAAATTCTGATCCAGTGATTGTTGTATCAGAGACGCGGTCTCTCCGGTGATTTGATAGTCTCGCAGGACGTTTAATCGATCTTTGAATGTATCAAGATTCATGGTCTCTACAAGGGTGTTGAGTTCTTTTTCAAGGATGAACGGATTTCCTATCGCCTCAAATTTCGCATTGGGATAAATGAATTTTACATAAGTCCGTAAGTAGCGTCCTATTATAGTGAACACTATGATGAGAAATATAACGATGAAGAGCCAGAAGAACGGGCTGCTAGGGTCAAGGATCTGTTCAAACACCACAGGTCACCTTAGCTGGGGAAGAGGAGTTTTCCAACGTGTATTCGAAGTTCATCTTTCTTGCGGTCCAGGATGCGCTCAAAGGTGTTGTCAATCGTGATTTTCCCATCCTGTGACTGTAGGATGATGCCACCGATTGATTGTATACTGCCTTGCACAGGTATCCCTTGTTGTTTTGCGATGTCTGCATCAAGGAGCCGGGAGGTTTTAATAGAAAAAGCTCCTCCTAAACGCACTGTTCCTATTTTGAGGTAGTGCAGGATGAGTTTTTTATATTGATCTTCAGGTAACGATGCAAGTTTTTCTAAGGCTTGGGCGAAGCATTGTTCAATGATTTCTTCCCGTGCGTTCATCATGTCTCGTTTTACTTCTTGGATTGCTTTTGAAATCATGATTTTTTTAGTATTTTCACTGTCAAGCTGTCCGTTCTGTAGGAGACTTTTCGCTTCTTTTTCAATCTGTGTTTTTGCCTCCTTAATAATCAAACGAGATTGTGTCTCAGCATTGGTAAGGAGCTGTTGCTGTTGCGCTTGAGCATCAGTTTGAATTCTTTTGATGATTTTCTCAGTAGACATGATATTCTCCCTGGTTGTTGTCTGAATGTTTTTTACAATAACCCAAGACCGGTCATCAGCAGAATGCCTGCAAGTAACCCAAAGATCGCGATGGTCTCTGTTTGGACCGTGAAGATAATTCCTCGTGCTGCCACCTGTTCGTTTCGCCCAACAGCGCTAATCGATGAGGATGCAACCATTCCTTGGTTTATCGCAGAAACCCCTGTCAACCCGACGATTAACCCGATCCAGACTGCAGCAGACCCAAGCACAGGGTTTGCCATGTCTGCCCGCGCGGTTCCACCAAGAAGCCCTGCCCCAAGCATCAGCAGAATCGCGGTTAATAGACCATAGACCGCTTGGGTCATGGGGAGAACCGATAGCACAAGTAACTTGCCGAAAAGATTTGGTTTTTCAGCAGTCACCGCGACCGCGGCTGACCCTGCAAGACTCAGACCAATAGCCGCTGAGATCCCTGCGATGGTAATTGCAAGGGCGCAACCAAGGATGATTAATATCTTGTTTTGGTCTTCTTGTGTCGCCTGCGTCTCCTGGGCTTGTACGATATTTGCGGTAAATACCATAAGAATTGTCAAGGCGAATACCAGCGTTATTATTCTTCTGTTCTTCATATTTTTTTTGCCTCCATTTTTTTTCCTTTTTTATTTCTCTACCTTTGTATATCGTCTCGTCATCTGAAACGGGCTGAATTCTTCTCCACCACCTTCGTAGAACCGGTTGAAGAATTCCACGTATTGAAGCCGCAGTGAATGGACTGCTGCTCCAAGGGATTGGATTCCAAGGTTCGCGGTATGGAGAATAACCAGCATAATAGGGAAAATGACCACTCCCACCACGGGGACTAGACCTGGGATGAGCTCTGCGACGACGTTAAATGCAAGAGCCATCCCTGAGGTTGCCAGACCAAGGGCGAGCAAACGAGAATAGGACAACCAGTCGCCAACATAACCTGTAATCCCAAAAAAACCGATAGGGCCTGCATGGAAGAAGAATAAGAGAAGCCCAAGGATGGTGAGAATGACAGCACTATAGAGAACAAGGGTGTCGACCTGCCATTTTAAGATGAAAAGCCCGATGAGGATTCCGCCGCCTATTTGAATAGGGATCCAGGCGAAATGTTGGGTGAAGAACAATTTGTACTGTTTATGTTTCGCTGATTGAATCATTCCCAGGACCAGCCCGAAGTTTAGATGTACAAGACCGCAGAGCAATGCGATGACAAGAACGGTGAGAGGATCCCCGAGGGAGTCAAGGGGAAGATGCACTCCTGCAACAGTAATGTTGTAGAGGGGTTTGAGGGGGTCATGATAGAAGAACCGTGGGATGAAATCCCCAAAGAAACTGTTCAGGAGAAAACCGATAATGGTGGTGGAAACACCAAGCCATATCCCAAGAAAACTATAATTCTTGATGAAGGGACTACGTTTGCCGAGTATAAAATATCCAAGCAGAGAAAGTATAAGGATTGATAGTCCATACCCTGCGTCTCCAAGCATCAATCCAAAGAAGATAATAAAGAAGATGCCTATGAACATCGTAGGGTTGATCTCCCCATATTTCGGTATGGCGAAAAGCGAAAGGAACGTTTTGAAGGTCCTTGCCCATTTTGGGGTCTCTAGATAGGTTGGTGGGAAATCAGGGTTGCTTGATGGGGTGTTAAAAGTACAAGAAGAGTACCCATCGCAGGTGGTGTCAATAAGGGCCTGTAACGTCTCTTGATTTTTTGCAAGAACCCATCCGTTGATGACATAGGTCGTCTGAGTCTGGGTGAAGTGTTTCATGATTTCTTTTCGGGCTCGGTGGAGCTGTACTTGCTCACGGAGGGCGTATAAAGCAGCGAGGTGTTCATCTGCATCGGTGGACAGGCCTGAGGTGATGCTTTCTAGTTCTTCATTGGTTTTGTCTTGTTTTTGTTGCAGGTCATGTATCATGTCTAATGGTGAACCAGACAGTCCTTTGAAATCAAAGACGGTGAGGTATTCCCTGCTGAGTTTGTCGATTTTTTCTTTTTCAGAACTATGTGCGGCAAGGATTATTGCCCATTCTGGTTTCTTTTTACTCCCATATTGTTTTGAAAACACAGTGATTTCATCTTGTGGCCCTATCTGTTGTTGGAGGTGGGGGAAATTCGAGGTTTTCCCTGTAGTGATGACAACGGTAGAAGAATCGGTAAGGTCAGCAAGGTCAACATCAAAGTCTTGCAGTAGGGAGACATGGGTTTGTAGTTCTTCGTTTTTTATGGTTTGTTCCTTAATTTGTTTTATGTGCTCATCGACGGTGAGCAGTCTTTTCTCAAGGGTTTGGAGAACCTGTTCGACGGTGGTGATGATTTCCTGGTCGGTGTGTTCTGTTACCGTCTTTGGTTCGGTGAGCGGGGGATTAAGCATTGCTTTTATCCCTGAGGGATATGTTTTTGTTCTTGCGAGAATATCGATGAGTTTTGATAAGCGGAGTTCATATCCGGAGAATAGAGCGGCATCCGGGGGTATTTCGACCGTCTGGGTGCCTTCATGGATTAATTGATCCTTTTTTTCGATGGTGGTTATTTGCACAAGGCCGTGTTCATGGAGTTTTGATATGACATCATTTAGGTAATTCTCATGAAGTATTATTGTAACCTTTTTCATTTCCGCGGGAAAAAGGATGATTATTCCTCCTTTTTGAACTCGGTGATGATTAGGGTGACTGCTTCAGGTATTTTTTTCTGCGCGTTTTTTTTCAGCTGATCAATGGTGTTTTTTCCTTCTTTTTTTATT
>CAZGIV010000046.1:10250-13708 GCA_964526175.1 uncultured Thermoplasmatales archaeon
TAGAAAAATTAAATTAAACTAAATTCATTCCCCTTTTGAATGGTTCGATTTAGAAAATGCAGGATGCTGATCTTTAACGCAGCAAAAATCCCGTTGATAGAAAAACTCTCCCTTATTTTACCCTTTTTCGTCATCGTTATTGACCTTATCGTATTAGAACATGCTATCAGGATAAACGAGCATTATATTATTGTATGTGCATCAATCCTGTTTACCCTCTCCATAGTCGAGATATCTGTTGCGTTGAAAGAGATTTTTGTTCACAATAAAAAAAAGTGACAAGCCCTTATTTTTTTTAGAAAAAAAAGGATAGTTACTAAAAACATTCCAGAGTGGTTTTGGTCAACAATTCCCTGATAAATCTATTTCTGTAAAATAATTACTACCGGAAATTTCTAATAGTCTAAATGATTACATCCGCTCAAAAATACAGCGAAGGGTGCTCTATGGCAAAAAGTCTCTCCAAATCATTCAAGAAAGCATTATGGGTGTATCACTGTAATTCTGGTTCTTGCAATGGGTGTGACATCGAGATAATTGCAGCGCTATGTCCTCGTTATGATGTCGAACGATTTGGTATTAAACTCGTTGGCTCACCAAGACACGCAGACGTGTTACTCATTACAGGTCCGGTGACCCGGCAACTAGCTGATAAAGTAAAACGGATCTATGAGCAGATACCTGACCCGAAAGCAGTCATTTGTATTGGTAATTGCGGCAATACCGGGGATGTCTTCTATGAATCCTACAATCTCGTAGGTCCTGTTGATCAGATTATCCCTGTTGACGTCTATGTGATTGGATGCCCGCCACGACCTGAAAATATCATCAACGGCGTCACAAAAGCATGGATGAAACTTGAGACATTGGAGGCGAAAAAATGACCCAAGAACAAAAAGCAACACCTGAAGAGGTTGTTCAATCATTTCAAGATGCATTTTCACAAAACATTAGTGAAACCCGCATCGAACGACATACAACCGGGGTAAAAAAAACAGAGTTTGTCCATATCTGGATGCGTGTGAATCGAAACGTGTTTAAAGACGCTGTCAAACACCTCTTCCAGTTTGATGAATATCCTCATTTTGCAGTTAGTTCAGGATACGATATTGAGGACAGCATCGACCTGATCTATCATTTCTCCATTTATCACGGCTCGAGAGATAAAGAACTTTCAATTAACATAAAAGTCTCATTACCAAAATCAGATCCAACCCTTGAGACTATCACTGATCTTATTCCTGGAGCACTTATTTCTGAACAAGAAAAACAAGAGATGCTTGGGGTTAGAATTACAAATATCCCTAAGGATAAACGTGTTTTCATTAACGATGATATCCCAAAAGATGTATATCCATGGCGACGAGATGAAACAGGGCCTCAAAAATATATAAAGAACCTTCATGAGGTGAAACAATGAGCCAAACCATAAAAACAACCTTTCAACTTCCCATAGGTCCCATCCATCCAGCGTTAAAAGAACCAGTAGCCTTCGAATTTGAGATCGATGGGGAACAAATCGTAGATGTTAGCGTAGCCCTTGGGCATGTCCATAGAGCAATCGAATGGGCAGGTCAGAGACGTAACCCAATCCAAGTGTTGTATCTCGCAGAACGTATTTGTGGGATCTGTTCGTATTGTCATCCGATGGCTTTTGCATTAGCAGTAGAACGAATCGCGGATATCGAAGTCCCAGAACACGCGCAATACCTGCGGGTGATTCATGGGGAAATAGAGAGGATGTGTTCCCATATATTATGGGCCGGTGTTGCCGCTCATGAGATAGGGTTTGATTCCGTCTTGTTTTTAACCTGGGAGCTACGAGAGAAACTATTAGATCTCACGGAATATCTTACAGGAAATAGAGTCACGAAGGGCATTTCGATGATCGGTGGTGTACGACGTGATATCACCCCAGACATGTATCCGAAAATCCAAGAAACATTACAGGTCCTCAAAGATCATTTCGAAAAACTTCGCCGTATCTTTTTAGAGGATAAAACATTCAAAATGCGTAGCAAAGGCTGTGGAATCCTCACAAAGGAAAATGCGTTAAAACTAGTGGCGGTCGGACCAACCACTCGTGCCTCCGGTGTGAAAAAAGACGTACGTCTTGATCAGAGCTATTTTGCGTATGGGGATCTTGATTTTGATTACGTAACCCCCGATGTTCTTACCGGTGAAGTCAACGGTGATGTCTATGATAGGATTATTGTCCGTCTATTAGAAGTAAAACAATCGATATCCTTAATAGAGCAATGTTTAGAAAAAATGCCGCCAGGTCCCATTGTCTCAGAACCAAAGATGGCAAAATTACTTGCCAAATTAAAGAAAGCCGAAGGAGAAGCGATTGGTCGGATGGAAGCGCCTCGGGGAGAAGTTTTCCATTATGTGAAAATGAATGCAAATGAACATGTCTATGCATGGAAAGTCCGTGCCCCAACCTATAGCAATATCATGCCATGGGTACCAATGCTTAAAGGACAACAAATAGCAGACATCCCAATTGTCGCAGCATCAACCGATCCCTGTATGTCGTGTACAAATAGGGTCATTGTTATTGAAAACAACAAAACTCTTACTCTTGGTAAAGAAGAATTGCATCAACGAAGCATTCAAAAGACACGGAGGCTGCAAGCATGAGATTTTCAATGCTTCCACAGGTTTTTGCTCAAATGTTTAAAAAACCATTTACCAATAAATTTCCTGCGAAATATACCCCGTCATCAACTACGCAATTCATTGATGATGTGACGACTGGTAAAACACAGATAATTCCCCCTGTTGGAACACCTGATCATTTTCGAGGGAAAATTCAGTATGATAAGGAGAAATGCATTGGTTGTAAACTCTGTTTACAAGTCTGTCCTTCGGATGCTATTGAATATAAAGAAGATGAGAAAAAAATACGGATTTTCCTTGCTCGATGTACTTTTTGTTCTCAATGTAATGACATCTGCCCTGTCTCTTGTCTGAGCATGAGCAACGAGTTCCTTCTCGCGGATACTGATAAATATTCAAAGGATTTAATCGTTGAATAGAGAAGCTTACTAGTTTTTAAAAAAAATATGGTGCAACACGAGGTAAAGTGTGAATAACTCTCATGATGATCATATCGATACTAAAAAAGCTTCTCATACTGGTAAAAAAACAATATCTCTTTCTGGTGGAATACAAGTAGCGATTTTTTTCATCATTATTATTGTTGGTGCCGTCTTTTTTCTCTTTATTTATAATCTTTTAAATCCTGATCAACAAAAATGGTATGCGGCGTTATCATTAGCATATTTTATTCCTCCTGCTGGCAAAGAAACGGTAATCCTTGTTGGATTGAACCGAGGGCTGCCAATTCTTCTCTGGTGCTCTACTCTTTGGGTATATGACATTCTTGTTTGTATTGCGATTATGACGAATTGGTGGTTTTTAGAATTGTTCATTAAACACATTCCTCCTTTTCC
>CAZGIV010000047.1:0-13493 GCA_964526175.1 uncultured Thermoplasmatales archaeon
AAGGATTAGGATATTTTACTAGTGGAACAGTACCATTTGGTTCGTTTTGGAAATACACCTGGATACGGGAATGCTGGGGATGGAAATTGACTCGCATCAGCAAAGGAGGTTCAATTGCTACCCTTGGTTGTACAGGATTGGGGATGTCTAAAGAAGATAAAGATTCCTTCAGCGGCGCAGGGGATTACCTTGAGCCGACATTCTTCTATGAATATGGGATTAATGGAACCACAATCCTTGGAAAAGTATGGGGAAACACAATATCTGATTATCTCAACCAGTACCCCATTAATTGGGGGACGCCTGCAGCAAAAGATTCTGCAATCGATGCAAAAACCGTTCAACAGTGGGCGTTATTTGGCGACCCCAGCCTTAAAATCGGCGGGTACTCTCCATCTGAATTGAATAGTGTAACAAGGTAAACATTTATTAAGTATTCAATATAATAATAAAAGGGGATTATCATGAAAACAACAATTTCGAAAATTTTACTGACTGCTGGCATCGTCTTTCTATTTTTTGGACTCGCCATAGGATCGACAACCACAGGTACAGCAAGCAACCCTAAAGTCTCTTACCTTTTTACAGAACCAAATCAGATATATGGTGATACCTATCAACTTCTTATTATCACTCCAACGATTTTTAAGGATGAATTACAATCCCTGGTTATACATAAAAAATCAATGGGCATGAGTACGAAACTTGTCACTCTTCAAGAGGTCTACGACCAGATGTACTGGCAGGGTCGTGATAATGCGGAGAAGGTAAAATATTTCATAAAATCCGCAATGGAAGAATGGGGCATTCGTTATGTTCTTCTTGTCGGAGGACGAAGCAGCCAGTTTCTACCAACATGGTATTGTCCAGTGAGATACGTCAGCATGGTTGATGATTGGGAGTCCGAGTACCTGAGTGATCTGTATTTCGCTGATATCTATGACGCGCAAGGTAACTTTTCGAGTTGGGATAGTGATAACGATGGGATCTATGGCGAATGGTACGCCGGGGAAAAAGCCCAGGACACCAATATTGATCTGATTCCTGATGTTGCAGTTGGTCGTCTGCCCTGCAGGAGTCACCGAGAAGTCAGAATCATGGTTCAAAAGATTATCACCTATGAGACGACTGCATTTAATCAACCATGGTTTACCTCCATGCTAGTCGCCGCAGGAGATACGTACCCTGAGTCGTTTAACGCAAATTGGACTGGATACGAAGGTGAGTATTACGGGGAACGCGCCATAGAAAATATGAGCGGATTTAACGCGACCAGATTGTATACCTCTGATGGAACTTTCGCCAATAAAAAAGACGTGATACGAGAATTCCATAACGGTTGGGGATTTGTGTACCTCGTTGGTCATGGGAGTCCAAAACAATGGGGGAACAATGCACCAAACGGCACAGCATTCATTCAAGGACCTAACAGTAATGACATGTGGCGTTTTCGGAACAAAGGTAAACTCCCCGTCTGTGTTGTCAGCGGATGTCATAATAGTCAGTTCGATGTCTGTCTGAGACGCATTTTTAATGCTTCTACCCGATGGAAACAAGAAGGCATCCCTGAATGCTGGAGTGAACGAATCCTCAGAGAACCAACCGGTGGGGCGATTGCGGCTCTCGGGTGCACTGGATTAGGGTATACTAAAGAAGATAAAACCTCCTTCAAAGGGGGCATTAACGAACTGGAAGGAGCGTTTTTCCATGCGTATGGACATGACCATGTCACGGTTCTTGGCGATACCTGGACCGCTGCTGTCAGTTGGTATGCATGTACCTATCCAGTGGATTGGAATTCATCTGCATGGGGTGACTCATGGATCGATACAAAAGTTATACAATCCTGGGCATTGATTGGAGACCCCAGTCTTCACATTGGTGGATATCCTGGGTAACTTTTTTGTTCTTCTCCTTGTATTAAGGAATAGTTTTAAAAAGGGTGCTCTCCTTACCTTCTGCCATGTCCTTACCATTAGATGTCCTTGAAAAAGCAGTGAACCAAAAACTACTTCTTCTCTTAAAGGATGGAAGACACATCGAAGGCAAGCTATTAGGATATGACGAATACATGAACCTGGTGCTCGATGAAGTCGAAGAAACCAAGGATGAAACCAAGCGTCGATTAGGAAGAATCATCCTGAGAGGAAGTAACGTAGTCAGCATTTCCTTTATATAATCGCATATAATCGAAAAGCATATATAGGGGTTATTACTATTTATTACGTGGAAGGAATTGGGCTGGTAGTTGTTATTTTGTTAGAGTGCATCCCATCCCCTCCTAGTGAGGCCAGCCTCCTTCCCTTTTATTCTAATTTTTAACAAAAGTTTTTGTATATCGTATTCTTTGTGTGAACTAGAGAAAATGGCACGACATGTGAAGGCCCAACGAGGCACAACCCTTCGATGCAAAGGATGGAAACAAGAAGCAATCTTACGAATGTTAGAAAACAATCTTGAGAATGCAGAGATACCAGAGAAACTAATCATCTATGGTGGCACAGGTAAAGCAGCCAGGAACTGGAAATGTTACGATGCGATTGTTGATTCACTACAAACCCTCGGACATGACGAAACCCTGCTTATCCAATCAGGAAAACCAGTGGCAGTCTTCCAGACATGGACGACCGCACCACGAGTGCTTATCGCAAATTCAAATCTTGTTCCTCAATGGAGCACCTGGGAACAATTCAGAGAACTTGAACAACTTGGATTAACGATGTACGGTCAAATGACTGCCGGGTCCTGGTGTTATATCGGTACTCAAGGAATCATTCAAGGAACATATGAGACGTTTGCCGCTTGCGCACGAAAACATTTCAAGAGTACGCTCAAAGGAAAAATTGTTCTCACCGGTGGTCTAGGTGGCATGGGTGGTGCACAACCACTTGCCGTAACCATGAACCAGGGGGTCTGTCTTGCTATCGAATGTGACGAAAAACGAATCGATAAACGCATAAAAACAGGGTTCTGTGATAAAAAAGTCACTGATGTCGACGAAGCAGTCGAACTGATAACCACCACCGCTGAAAAAAAACTACCACTCTCTGTTGGTGTTCTTGGTAATTGCGCTTCACTTATACCAAAACTGTTCAAAGACGGATTTAAACCCGATGTTGTCACTGATCAAACCTCAGCACATGATGAATTAAACGGGTATGTCCCTGCTGATTACTACGGAGATTCCCTGAAAGATGCAGTAGTATTACGGAAAACGAATCCAAAGAAATATATCCAACACTCCATGGAGAGCATGAAACAGCATTGTAAAGCACTCCTTGATTTTCAAAAAAAAGGTTCTGTTGTATTTGATTATGGGAATAACCTTCGTGGACAAGCATTAAAAGCAGGGTTAAAGGACGCGTTTGAATACTCCGGATTTGTCCCTATGTACATTCGTCCTATGTTTTGTTTAGGCCGAGGACCATTCCGCTGGCTTGCACTCACGGGAAATGCAGAAGATATTTTAAAAACAGATAAAGCAGCATTACAGTTATTCCCAGAAGATAAAGTCTTGACAAACTGGATCACCCTTGCAGAAAAACATCTACCCTGGGAAGGTCTCCCTGCACGTGTCTGTTGGCTTGGCTACGGAGAACGAGCACAATTCGCCCTTACTATCAATACGATGGTACGAGAAAGAGAAATCGGTCCGATAGCAATCACCAGAGATCACCTTGACAGTGGAAGCGTTGCATCTCCTTACCGTGAAACGGAAGCAATGCGAGATAAAAGCGATGCCATCGCAGACTGGCCACTCCTCAACGCGCTTTTAAATTGTGCAGCTGGAGCAGATAGCGTTCATATCCATAACGGTGGTGGTGTCGGTATTGGTCTTTCCACACACGCAGGTATGGTTGTTGTCTGCGATGGAACAAAAGAAACAGATGAACGCATTAAAAGAGTTTTTACCACAGATCCTGGGATGGGTGTCGCTCGCCATGCGGATGCAGGGTATCCAGAAGCAATTAACCAAGTCAAGAAATCTGATATTCACATTCCGATGATAAAGAAACAAACAAGGTTAAAATAATGTATTTTTTTATTCTAAGCTTCCCACGACCGCCTCGACCTCATGTAATATTTCACAGGTTTTTACAAGTTCTTTCATCGTTGTATGATCAGAGTATAGCGGCCGATCTTCATCTAAGAATTTGACATATTTTCTGATAATTTCTTTTGCCTTGGTAACTCCCTTACCAAATTTGTAGGTACGGAAATCTAATGCTTGTGCTGCTGCCATGAACTCTATCCCAAGGATTCCATACGCGTTATCGAGAATTTGGAAGTTCTTTATAGCGGTGTTCATACCCATTGAGACAAAATCCTCTTGATCTGCGGCAGCAGGGATAGACTGAATAGACGCGGGAGCAGATAAGATGCGTTGTTCCACGATGAGAGCATCAGCCGTATATTGACTGAGCATAAGCCCAGAGAACATACCTGCGCCTTTTGTTAAAAACGCAGGAAGCCCGACATTTAAAGCAGGATTATTCAGGCGGTTCATGCGCCGTTCAGACATCACTGAAACCATGGTTATCGCAGCACCAGCCATATCCATCGGCAAGGAAACAGGGGTCCCTTGGAAATTCGCGCCAGAAAGTTGCAGGTTTTCATCTGGGAAGAAAATCGGGTTGTCCCCAACACCATTTAACTCTATTTCAACCTGGGATCGAGCGTACGCAAGTGCATCATGAGCAGTACCGATTACTTGAGGTGTTGACCGCATGGAATAAGCATCTTGAATTTTACAGCTCATTTTACCTTCAATAAGATCACCACCTTTGATCAGTTTCTGGATTGCTTGTGCGCTCCGAATCGCACCAGGAAACCCACGAGCGTCATGGATTTTCATATTGTACGGCTTCATATTCGCCTTCAACGCTTCAAGACACATTGCTGCTGCAATCTCTGCCTGTTTCAGCCAGTTATTTGCATCATATAGGAATAGAGCGCTCATAGCGGTTAGCAGATTCGAACCATTAATTATCGCTAGACCATCTCGCGCTTGTAACCCAGGAATCGGGATCCCTGCTTTCTTAAGAGCATCTCGCCCATCAAGTAGTTCTCCCTTGTAATACGCTTTTCCTTCCCCCATCATAAGGAGAGCGATTTGTGCCATTGGAGCAAGATCACCACATGCCCCAACCGATCCTTTTTGACAGACATACGGTGTGACACTTTTATTTAACATATCTACAAGCGTTTGGGTGATTTCAGGACGACACCCAGAATTCCCATGCGCGTGTACATTCACCCGACCTAACATAGCACCCCGTACATACTCAAGAGGTGCTGGCTCTCCGATACCTGCTGCATGATTATAAATAAGGTATTTCTGGAATTCTTTTATTTGCTTATCATTGAGAACCACTTCAGAGAATTCACCAATCCCGGTATTCACCCCGTACATAATCTCATGTGCTTTGATTTTATTCTCAAGCATCGTTCGACATGTCTTAATACGCGTGAGCGCATCAGGATGAAGTGTTATACCCTCATGGTGTCTGGCGACCTTTACTACTTTTTCAATGCTTAACCCGGATCCTGTGATTACGATGGTCATCGAATTGCCTTCTTTTCTGTGAAAAGATTGTACGGGTATAAAATAAGTGGGTATTAAATTTCTCGTTAGTTCTTCCTTTGAATCCTGTAATTATTTAATAATAATAAAAAAAAAAAAAAAAAAAAAAGGAATTATGGTATGTTGACGACATTAAGAACAAATGGACCAAGCAGAAACCCGTTTGCATGCCTAGTCACTTGATCTGTATTAGTTGCTCCAGCAGTTATGCTAATATGAATCTTCCCGACCCTAAAAAGCGATACCTTAATCTGCATTGAATCCGCAGGAGTAAGTACAGGACGTTCGCTATTAGATGAGACATTAATAAACCTAAACAACCCTCCAGTAATTACCATCATCGCATGAACATCACTTGCGTTTTCATCACCGATGTTGATGATCTGGGCAGTAACACCAAGTCCACCAGAGATACTGGTGATTTCAATAATAGGGCGTGGTCGTTGTGCCATCTCGGCAAGTGTTGCCAGAATTAATCGTGAGAATCGTGTTGCATAGGTGATATTCATATGTTCAATCGTGTCGTTAGCTGTATGATAGTAATCATTTTTATTATACTCATGGTAGAATACTGCATCATATCCGTACTGCCAGAAATAGTAATGATCACTTCCCCAAATTTCCCCCTGAGGGAATAATTGAATACCGATATACTCATCGTAGATCTGACTAATATCCTGGGTAAATGTCACAATCCATTCGGAAGCAGTATTTTCAAAGATTTTTCCTTTAATACCATCTGAACTCGATGGTGCAAAACCGATCATATCTGCATTGAGAACCGCTACTATTGAATCGTTGTTATTATAGGCATCTTCTGCATAATGACGACTCCCAATCAATCCTTGTTCTTCTCCAGAGAAGCAAACAAATCGAACCGTATGACGGAACACATAGTTCCTCATGATCTCTGCTGCAGCAAGAACCGCTGCAACACCAGAGCCGTCATCATCGGCACCAGGTCCCGCAGGGACAGAATCGTAATGACCACAGATGATAAAGATATTCGTAGAATTTGATCCATATAACGTTGCTTCAATATTACTCCCCGATACCGTATTATCGGTATAGTTATGGTAACGAACAGCTAAACCCATATCCTGAAATGTATCATAGAGGTAATGTCCTGCTTGAACACAAGCTTCGGTACCTGATTGACGAGGCCCAAAACTCGTAAGATTTTCTAAATACCCAAGAATCAGTGATTCATTTAACTGTTGTAGTAATTCAATAATATTTACACTAGTTGTTGTAGGAGACGATACATGAGTCGGAGATGGGTGACGAATGACCTGAACATCAACAAGGTCATCTTTACTTTCGACAAATGCGGGTTTATGAGGTGTTTTATCTGGCGGAGTATTTGGTGTCTCTGCGAGGGTATACCCTGGTACGAGTAAGAGACAAGATATAAAAAAAACACCAATTATCTGGAAAGCAACATTCCTTCTATTTCTCATAGTTACCATAATAATTTCCCACCATTCTCATATTTTAGTATAGCTATATATTTCACTGCGCTCTATATAAATTTTTGTACATACTAACGGTAATGCCTGTCAAAAACGCGACTATTATCTGATAAAAAGAGAGAAAAAAAGATTTACTGTCTAAGTCAAAGGACCTTGTTTCCAAAGGTCATCGCGCATCGGTCGCCCAGTTTTCTTCTCCCAGTCTTTAATAGGGATAGAATGTTTCTCACGGATTTTATCACCGTACCCCAGGCCATTATAGGAACAGAACGGTATAATTCCTTCCTCAGTGGAATAATGGATACAGCAGCGTTCGAGTCGATGAAGATTCAAGTTAAACGTATCCATGAACCACATAGTACCAACAAACAAGCTTTTATAATGGAATCCCCGCAAGGAATCGTAACTCCCACCGACTGCAGCATCAATTAAGATTTTCTTTAAATCAAAATCTTTTGGAGCTTTTTCCTTATCAACAAATTTATCAACGTTCTTTAGGAAAGAAGCAGCGACTCTGACCTTTTTCAAGGGACCTTTCACCTTCGACTGTTTGTTGATAAACGTCATAAATGCTTCAACATCAATAAATCTCGTGATCGGTAGTGGTTTCCCATCCTCTAAGAAGATATAGGTTGCACCGCCACATCCTGGGTGCGCGGTAAACTCTACTTGTTTTTCACCTTTTAATGTTTCGATAAGCTCAGAAATCGGGTACACGAAAGGAACGGGATAGAAATCATCCCGGGATATCAGTCCATTAAATTCTTTCTCAATGACTTCCATCATACGGACATAATCAACGCGTTGTTTCTCCCGTTTTTCATCCTTTATTTTTGTGATACGCCCACAGAACGAAACAGGTTGAAAATTCACACCTCGAACAATATCGATATTATCAAGGGCAAATTGAATTATCTTCCCAGTCTCATGAAGATTCTTCCCACCAATAAGGACTGGAACCAGAACCGCTCGTAATTTTGCTTCTCTGAAGTTCTCAATCGTCTGAATTAGTTGGTCAATCCATGGATTCGTCTCTTTAGTGACCCCATCGAAACTCATGTAAACGGTGTTTACTTTTGCTTCTTTTAGTTTTTTACAGTATTCAACACTTTCTGCAAGTTTAATCCCATTAGAATTAAGTTGAATATGAGAAAAGCCAGCTTCCCGCGCCATACGTACGATTTCAAAAAGGTCTTCACGGATTGTCGGTTCGCCACCAGTTATTTGTATTGCTTTGGACCCTAAAGGTCGTTCGTTTCGTGCCTGCTGCAGCATTTTTTTAATCTCATCTAAAGAAGGTTCATAGACATAACCTGATGCTCCTGCATTCATAAAACAATAACCACAGCGAAGATTACATCGGTTAGTAACTAACAAATTTGTCAGTACGCTCTGCGAACGATGTTCGGGGTATAACATCGGATCATCAAACAACGATGTTTTCACATCTGGAATTGGATCCCCACGTTTTTCATAAAGCATCCATCGTTTATATAACGCGACATCACCAAAATAAATATCTTTAAAATCACCATGCTCACTGCATTTTTTTGTAATCCAGACTTTCCCGTCTTCCTCAATAATTTTTGCATCAATTTTATGAATCTTCCCTTCTTGAAAACATGCAGGGCATACCGAGGACGTTTTCTCCAATTCCTTCATATCTGTCAACCTTCTCCTGAATCAAAAGGGACTATATGGTTTTTTCTTTATAGCTTTAACTATCCATTACGCGCCTCTGAAAAGATAAAAGGGATGAGATGGGCAGGCCAACGTAGAAAAGATGGTGTTCGGCCTGACCATATCGGTGTTCAGAGGCCAATAAGTGCAGTTCCTCTATAAAAGCCTACGCTGTCATAGTATCATTTTGACATAATAACAAGGTTGAAAATCTCTTCGAGAAGAATCATTTGGTTTTATAACCCCATGAACCATACCTTCAGATGATCGTAAATGGTGATTGTTGCACCTTCAATTCTCTCAGCAGATTTTACAAAACTTCATGATGAAATCAGGGCAGTTACCGATGCGGGAGCGGAATGGTTACACATTGATGTGATGGATGGTCATTTTGTCCCAAATATCACGGTAGGACCAATCGTTGTAGAAAACATCCGGAAAAAAACCTCATTATTTCTTGATTGCCATCTGATGATCGAACATCCAGAAAAGTACGTTGATGCATTTATAAAAGCAGGTGCTGACCTGATCACGATTCACTGGGAGACGGTATCAGACCCCCTTGTCGTTATCAAACACATCAAGGAATCAGGATGCAAGGCAGGTATTTCCATTAATCCAGAGACGTCATTTGAATCGATTCAAGATATTATTCCCGAGGTTGATTTAGTGCTAATTATGTCTGTTCATCCTGGGTTTTCAGGACAAAGGTTTATCCCTGATGTCATCCCAAAACTTAAGCAAGTAAGCGAAATCATCAAAAAGACAAAAAAACAGATTTTTCTTCAGGTTGATGGTGGAATCAACAATCAGAATGCAGGACTCGTAAAAAAGAATGGAGCAGATGTGTTAGTTGCAGCAAGTTATATTTTTAAAAGTAAAGACTATCATAGTGCAATAAAACAGTTAAAAGAAGCATAGTAATTGTTCAGATACCAGAGGTTAAATCTCTAAGGATCTCTTCTTTGTTTTTCGCTTTCACAACACCACTTGCGAGCAGCACTCCATCCGCACCTAATTCGATAGCTTTTCCGACATCTTTACCATTTTTCACTCCGGCACCACAGAGGATTTTTACGGTTTTATTGATGCTCTGTACTGCTTTTACCGTAGTGCTTACTATACCTGGATCTGCGCTCGTCACAGAGATATCCCCACCGATTAGTTCTGGAGGTTCGACTGCGATCATTGATGGGGAAAAAGTTGATACTGCTTTTGAGGTAGCAACATTATTGGTACACACAAGAGTATCCAACCCGAGGTCTTTTGCTCTAGTAATACATATATCGATATCGGCAAGAATAAGACGATGTTCGCTATGATTGACAAGAGTACCAATAGCACCCGCAGATTTGATTGCCTCTGGAAGTGTCCATCCTGTGCTACTCCCTGGTTTTATCGGATCAATATGTTGGGCATATACTGGGATACTCACCTCATTTGCGCATCGAGTAATATCACATGCTTGCACAGCAATTGCCATACTTACACCAGTTTCTTTTGAGATTTTTTCCATGAGTCTTGCGAGTTCTAATGCGTTCATGCCAGTGGCTTCCGCGTAGGTTTTTACATTTAAAACAATCGCTGGAGTCTTCAACATAGGGTGTTCCTCACCTACTTATTCATACGGGTAATGGGTACGGTAAATTAATAAACTTTCTTAAAAAGAAATCATCGAAAAGCAGTATTTTCCTTTTATTCTTAGAATGACAGATACAGGTTTGTTGAGGTAGGTAGATAATGAATTCTTATTTTGTTACAACAATCGTAAGGACGTCCTGATCCTTTAAAACATGTTCAAGGCCGACCTTCTGACCAGAGTGTTTTGCAGAAGGGCCCCAGACAGAGGCATATCGAAAATTCCTATGAAAATCACGATGAATATGCCGACATGCATCAGCAATCGTTTGACCTTCTCTTAAAATCATAGGTTGTACATAATCAGCTTTCTTACCTACGGGTTTCATATAGATTCGAATAAGACGTAAATGTAAAAAAATCTGCTCTCTTAAATGATCTAAATTCTCTTTATTTTTCGCAGAGATTGCGCACACATCCCATCGTTTCTGATGTAATTTACTGATAGCATTTCTTAACACATCAGACTGGACAAGATCGGTTTTATTAATCACCACGAGAGCGGAGATATACACACGATTTTGTGCAAATGAGTCAATGAGTTGATCCTCCGTTAAATCCTCACGTAAAGTGATATCAGCATTAATCACAAACTCAGACGCAATAGATTTAATAAGCAGCTCATTGAGGTACGTTAACGGAACAGTTGAATTTATAATGATACCACCATAGGCTTTTTTACTGATGACGACATCTGGTTTCTTCTGATTTAATCGTACTCCTGCCATGTGAAGTTCCTGTTCAATCGAATCAAGCTGCTGAAGATTAAATGCATCAATCATTAAAAGAAGGAGATCAACACTTCTTACTGCAGATATGACTTCCCTGCCGCGTCCTCTGCCTTTAGATGCTCCAACGATAAGACCAGGTAAATCAAGGATTTGAATCTCAGCTCCTTTGTATTTCATCATACCTGGAATTGTTTGTAAAGTGGTAAAATCATAGTCACCGACTTTACTTTCGGCAGCGGTGAGTTGATTTAATAACGTACTTTTTCCTACACTAGGAAACCCGGCAATACCCACGGTCGTATCACCGGTTTTTTTAATAGAAAAACCCTTGCCTTTCCCACCTGCGCTTTTTCGTTTCTCTCCGACTTCTCGTAACCGTGCTATTTTTGCCTTAAGCTTTCCAATATGATGCTCTGTTGCTTTATTTTTCTGAGTTTTGAAAATCTCATCTTCTATCGCTTTGATCTGTTTTTCTATTGAGGTATCCATACGTGTACCGACTCTGAATGCACAGGAAGCTTATAAAAAACACGTGTATAAAAAGCAAGCTAGTTACGTACAATCAATGTTCCTGTTTTCCCTTGGAGCGCTTCCCGTCCTTGTTCAATATTTGAAATGACGACCCGTTCTCCACCACATTCCAAGAAGCGAAGCGCAGCAAGAATCTTCGGGCCCATGTTTCCTGGAGGGAATTCACCATCAAGGTAGTATTTTTTCATCTCATTATACGTGACCTTATCCAGTGGCTGTTGATCTGGAGTATTATAATGGAGATAGACTTTTTCAACATCCGTTAGAATCAATAACACCTGTGCATGGACCGCCTCAGCAAGGCGTTCTGCAGCTAAATCTTTATCAACCACTGCTTCTAACCCATCAAGACCCCAGCCTTCTTTTTCGATAACAGGCATACCTCCACCACCTGATGCAATGACAATGATGTCATCGTCTAACATTTTTCTAATAATTTCCCCTTCAACGATTCGCAGCGGGTCTGGAGAGGGAACAACCATCCTCCATCCTCGAGGCAAGCGGGTCATATGATATCCTTGTTTTAGCATTTTAAATGATTCATCTTCCGTATAATACGGTCCAATTGGCTTGGTTGGATTAATAAGAGATGGGTCCTTTGAATCAACAATAACTTGTGTGATTAGTGCAATAACTGCCTTATCGATGTGTTCCCGTTTTAACGCATTTGAAAGACATTGTTGGATCATATACCCTATTAATCCTTCACTTTCAGCAACACATATCCCAAGTGGCATCTCCGGGGTGATTTCTTTAGCGGTTTGATTCTGAAGAACAAGAGCACCCACCTGAGGACCGTTTCCATGGGTTATGACGACATCCCAACCTTCTTTAATCATTTGGACAATCGACTGGCAACTCTCCCGTGTGTTAGCAAACTGTTCGTAAATGGTGCCTTTCTGATTTTTTTTTATTAATGCATTCCCACCAAGAGCAATAACAGCGCGTTTCTTCATGATAGATTGCTGGAAATAGATTCTTGGTATAAAAATCAGATGGTGCAAGGAGATATATACACCATACAACTTCTCCAATAGAAACATATGTACGAACAAGAAAGAGAGCGGTTAGTATTAGACCTCTGTAAAGAGGGTTATATCAAAACCGATCCTGTAAAACAAGCGTTTCTCACCGTTCCTCGAGAAGAATTTATCCCAGAATTCATTAAGAATTATTCCTATGTTGACACACCTCTGGAAATTGGGAATGATCAAACCATCTCTGCGCCACATATGGTTGCGATTATGTGTGAAGCTCTCGACATAAAAAAAGGTCAAAAAATCTTAGAGGTTGGCGCAGGCTCTGGGTACCATGCTGCAATTGTTGCACAGCTTGTGGGAAAGACGGGAAAGGTGTATACCATTGAACGATTTGAATCACTCGCAGAAAAAGCCAAAAAAAATCTTACGCAGATACGATGTAAAAACGTACTCGTAGAAGTAGGTGACGGCTCCTGTGGTCTTCCGTCTCATCAACCATACGATCGCATCTATGTAACCTGCGCTGCGCCCTGTATACCTCAGCCACTGATTGACCAACTACAGGACCCAGGGATATTACTGGTTCCAGTTGGAAACATGTACTGTGAATTAACCCTCCTTGAAAAGAACAAAGGAAAGACAAAATCGCAGCAGCTTGGAGGTTGTGTATTTGTGCCGCTGGTTGGGAAATACGGGCATTAACTCAGAGTTTATACCCGATATCCCGTAACAATTTCTTTCTCCATGCAAGATCATCTTTATCTTCTATCCCCTTGGGTACAAATCCATCAATGACACCAAGGATTCCCCTACCAGTTTCCATGCCTTGTTTTGACTCTGCAACAATAACTTTTGTTGGGTTTGCGGTAGCACAGAA
>CAZGIV010000048.1:0-13316 GCA_964526175.1 uncultured Thermoplasmatales archaeon
TATAAATACGAACAAACTATATCAAAAATTGTTGGATGAGATGCACGAAAAGTAGAGTTGAGATTATTTCTCTATATGCTACTTAGGATTCGGAAACGTGGGAAGATGGGATGCATGGAATCGGTAGGAGAAGGATAATGGAGGGGTACGATGGAAACAGAAGAGAAACGTAAAAAAGTAATCCTCCATTCTTCACAACCAGACAATGATGCAGAAATTGAAAAAAAAGTAGATAAAATTTTAGACGCTCACACAGACGTTCTAGAAAGAAAAGGCAAGCAGAACCAACAATCAGAGAACATGTCGTTTGATAAGGAAAAACGACCTTCTCTTTTTTATATCAATGATAAGGAAAACAAGAAGTCTGTAAAAAAAACAACAATTGAAAATCAACAAAAAAACAAACATTATCCTTTTTTATTTAAACGAAATACCCAATCAGAAATAAAAACTGACGAAAAAAATTATCAAAACCAACAAAAAAATCTAAAAAAGAATAAACTTGTTGATCAGAGCGAAAAAGAAAAAAAATCAACACAAGTCAAAACAAAGAGACACATCGGTTTTAAGAAAAAGGAAGAAAAAATTAAAACCCCTAGAACGAAACAATCTCCTGCAAAGAAACAAACAAAAACCTCAGAGGAACTTCCTCAATTTGAAGAATCAATCGCACAAGTCAAAGAAGAAGAGGCAGCTTGGCTTGATGAGCAAATAAAAACAAGTACAACTACCGGCGATCATTCAAAACCAATAATAACTGCCAATACAAAAGTTGGAGTTGTCAGCGTAACTCAAGAGAATACATCTAAACCCGCTCAAGCCAAAAAAAACGAACCAATCGAGCAAAAAACAGAAAAAAACATTCATATTGATGATTCGGAAACTGCTCTTTCAAACGATACATCTTCACAAATAGATTTGTCTACAATACCAATTTTAAATCAACCTAACCAAACCACCCGTGCGAAAGAAATTAAAATCGATGAAATCACACCAGATGGTCAAATCCAATTTTTAAAGGAGGCAAACCAACTTAAAGCCTATACCCTGGAACGTATGGGGTATTCAGAAAGTGAAATCGAAGAAATTGATTTTTATCCAATATACGAACCCTTTGCGTATGTGGAAATCATCCGCGAAAAAGAATCACTTGACAAACGATATGTGCTACTTGAAATGCAACTCACCAAGGATGAAGAATACCTTCTTAAATTCATAAACGAGACATTGGATGGTTTTATATTTAAAACCGTGGATCTTGAATCAAAAGGCGAAGATAAATATCTCAGTGAAAAAGTCGATTTAATCATTGACGATTATATGCTTAATATTGATTCTCTTACAAAGAAAAAAATATTGTATTACCTTGAAAAAGAATCCATTGGTCTTGGAAAACTTGAAATAATCATGAAGGACCCGAATATCGAGGATATATCCTGTGATGGTTCTGGTGTGTATATCTTCTTATATCATCGCCGATATGGGTCTTTAAAGAGTAACGTGCAATTCAACGATGAAGATGAACTTACTGCTTTTGTTGTAAAACTTGCGCAGAAATGCGGAAAACATATCTCTATTTCAGAACCAATGCTAGATGCGACAATGCCTGACGGGTCTCGTATCCAAATGACGCTGAGTACTGAAGTCACCACAAAGGGATCGACGTTTACTATCAGAAAATTCAGTGAAGATCCATTTTCACCCCCTGATCTCATTGAATTTCATACCATGTCATCTGAAATGGTCTCGTACATGTGGCTCGCGGTAGAAAACGGGATAAATGCACTCATTGCTGGTGGGACTGCTGCTGGGAAAACATCGACGCTCAATGCACTCTGCCTATTCATTCCCCGGGAATCAAAGATAGTCTCTATAGAAGAAACAAGAGAAATTAATTTACCGCATCCGAACTGGATCCCTGGTGTCGTTCGATCTGGATTCGGAGATGTGGTCGGAAATAAAGTCATTGGAGAAATTGATTTATACGATTTAATGAAAGCTGCGCTTCGACAACGACCAGAGTATATCCTTGTCGGAGAAATTCGTGGGAAAGAAGCTTATGTGTTGTTCCAAGCGATGGCCACAGGTCATACGACATACTCGACAGTCCACGCAGACTCTGCTCAGTCGCTTATTCATCGATTGGAAGGAAAACCCATTGAAATCCCCCGTATTATGTTGCAGACATTGGATGTTGTTTGTATCCAGGTCATTTCTCGCGTGAAAAATAAAAGAGCACGACGATGCAAACAAATCATCGAAATTATTGATATTGATCCAACAACAAAAGAAATTCTTACCAATGAAGTGTTCCGATGGGACCCGATTGAAGATAAATTCATTTATTCCGGTAAAAGCTACATATTAGAGCGCATTAGAGCAGAAAAAGACATCAGTCGAGAAGGTATGATTGCTGAAATTAAGAACCGAACGATGTTGTTGGATTGGATGAACAAAAACAATATCAGAGAATTCAAGAAAGTCGCAACTATCATCGCCCAATATTCTGATAACCCTGCGGATGTCATGAAGAAGATAAGGAATGAGTAATGATAAAGAAAATTGCAGTATGTCCAGAGTGTCATTCAAAAATATCCTGCGAGGGTGAACCCGGTCAAAAAGTCACTGTCAAGTGTGAGCAGTGCGGAAAAAAAGGTATTGTTGCTTTTGCTACCAATGAAATTACTATTGATGAAAAAAATTTAGTAGAACTTGAATGCTATCCAGTTCTTGAACCATTTGCCTTCGTTAAAATATTGAAAGATACAGCATCTCTTGATAAATTTTATAAAGTAATCGAACCACAACTTTCTGATGCAGACTGTATCTCTCTGGATTTTATACAAAATACGTTGATGAGTTCGATTGATATTCGTTTAGACGAAATTGGTTCATATAAGGTTGAAGCGTTTCTTATCGAAAGGATTAAGCATATCGTCGAGGACTACAATATGATGGTTGATGATGTGCTTAAAAATAAAATTCTATATTATGTGAAAAGGGACTTCATCTGGTATGGAAAGATAGATCCACTAATGCGGGATCCTAATATTGAAGATATTTCTTGTGATGGATCGGGTCTACCAATTTTTTTATTCCATCGAAAGTATGGTTCCTTGAAAAGCAATATCCAATTTACTGATGAAGAAGTGTTATCTAAATTTGTGATAACCCTTGCACAGAAATGTGGGAAAAATATCTCCATCGCCGAGCCAATGTTAGATGCGACGATGCCTGATGGATCTCGTATTCAGATGACTTTAAGTAAAGCAGTAACTACAAAAGGCTCGACATTTACCATCCGAAGATTCCGGGCTGATCCGATTACTGCGACGGATCTCATTATGTACAAAAGCATGTCCCCTGAAATGGTCGCGTACATGTGGCTGGCGGTCGAAAATGGTGTAAATGCACTCATCGCTGGCGGGACTGCTGCTGGGAAAACATCGACCTTGAATGCGATTTCACTGTTTATCCCTCGTGAATCAAAAATTGTTTCTATCGAAGAAACACGGGAAATAAACTTACCTCATCCTAACTGGATTCCTGGAGTGGTTCGATCAGGTTTTGGTGAGATCATTAATGATAAACTTGCCGGTGAAATTGATTTATACGATTTAATGAAAGCTGCGCTTCGACAACGACCAGAGTATATCCTTGTCGGAGAAATTCGTGGGAAAGAAGCTTATGTGTTGTTCCAAGCGATGGCCACAGGTCATACGACATACTCGACAGTCCACGCAGACTCTGCTCAGTCGCTTATTCATCGATTGGAAGGAAAACCCATTGAGATTCCCCGCGTCATGCTACAGTCACTGGATATAGTCACAATACAGGTACAAGCCGAAGTGGGTGATAAAAGAGTACGACGATGTAAACAGATTGTAGAAATCGTCGATATCGATCCAATGACAAAAGAGATATTAACGAACGAAGTGTTCCGATGGGACCCGGTCCAAGATCAATTCTTCTATTCTGGAAAAAGCTATGTCCTGGAACGTATTCGAGCTCAACATGGAATGAGTAAAGATGAGATGATGGATGAGCTCAAACAACGCGTTGAGGTTCTCGAATGGATGAAGGATAACAATGTACGCGCGTTTAAAGATGTGGCCCGCCTCGTAGCCTCTTATTTGGATACACCCGATGAAGTCATGGAGAAAATTAGGAAGGAAAGCCAACAGAAACAACCACAACCAGAAATCACCGTAAAAAATCTGATCGTTGAAAAACAGGATAATATGCTACAAGAGGAGTCAACAACTGAGAATATCGTTATTGAAAAAAATAGAAAAAAATAGAATATAATCGGAGGGATGCCGATGACACTTACAAAATATCAACGAATGAGTTATAAATGGTTAGGCCGAGTAGGCGAAAAAAGGGCAAATCTGCACCTACAAGAAGCATTGCAATCCGCACATATGGAGATCCGTGCTGGCGCGTATCTGTCATATGTTATCCTAAGCACGATCATTGGATTCCTTAGTACTATGATAGGTATTGTATTGTTCGTATTTCTTCTCCTTCCACTCGTCGGTGTTGTATTAGACATAGGATTAACTGTTTTTTTCCTTTTTATCCCTGGATTTATCGGTGTTCTTATCTATGCGGTGTTACTCTCGTTACCAAAAAGCAAAGCCAAAGGCCGGAAAAAGAAGATCGATGTTAACTTAGCATACGCAATCAACTTCATCTCTGCGATGGCTTCGGCAGGTGTTACGCCCACTGAGATTTTTAAAAGCCTTTCAAAACAAGATATCTACGGAGAGGTGAAAGAAGAATCAGCATGGATTTACCGTGACGTCGGCTTACTCGGTTTAGACATTCTCACAGCGATAAAGAAAAATATCGCGAGAACACCATCACAAAAATTCAAAGAATTCCTTCAAGGAATGACCGTCACCGTCACCTCTGGTGGTTCATTGAAGACCTATTTTATGCATAAAGCAGACCAATATCTATGGGAAAACCGGAACACACAGAAACAACTCCTGGAAACCCTTGGTATTATGGCAGAAAGCTATGTTACTGCTGCTGTTGCAGGTGTATTACTCCTCCTAATTGTCATACCTCTTATGATGATTATCAGTGGAGCATGGAACGCCGCCTTCCTTTATATTCTGATTTTAGTCGTCGTCCCTCTGATTCATGTCGGATTTGCGGTAGTGATTCGTATGATATGCCAGGGGGCATAGATATGAAAAAAAAGAAAGAATTACATCAACAAAGTTACATAAAAAATCTCATCCTAACAAAAAATATGACCAGACTCATTGTCTATATTGTATCTGGTGTATTGGTCTCTCTTTTTGTCTTACTTGGTGTGCTTGCGATGCTTGGTATCTTCAGTGGATTCGGAGGCCCTATCGACTATTTCGTATTTGCCCTGCTCTCTGGAGCCGGGGTGTACGGGATGTACGAATCGTTACATGTCAGAAGAATTTCAAAGATTGATTCGATTTTTCCTGATTTCGTTCGAGATCTGGCTGAGTCTCGTCGAGCAGGAATGACGTTTACGAAAGCGATACTTTTTGCATCAAAGGGAGAGTATGGTATTCTTACCCCTGAGATTAAAAAAATTTCCCAGCAGGTCTCCTGGGGGGGCAGTGTCACCGATGCATTACTTTCCTTTTCTCAGCGGGTAAACACGAAATCGATTCGAAGAACAATTACTCTTATTATCGAGGCAAGTAACAGCGGGGGGAATGTCGCTGATGTTCTTGATGTCGCAGCAAAGGATGCACGAGAAATTAAAATGCTAGAGGCAGAACGAAGAACCAATATGGCATCCTATGTGGTCGTCATCTATGTTGGTATGTTCG
Organism: uncultured Thermoplasmatales archaeon; assembly: GCA_964526175.1. Lineage (GTDB taxonomy): Archaea > Thermoplasmatota > E2 > DHVEG-1 > DHVEG-1 > SM1-50. The sequence continues at coordinate 5,826 of CAZGIV010000048.1, forward strand.
TGTTCCTCGCAATCGTTTTGATATTATGTACCAGTTTCATCCCTGCGATGGTAGGGGGTGAAGGTTCGCAGGGTATGCAGGGTGTCATGGGTGGAAGTAGTAGCGTATCCCAACAAGAAATATCTGGGGTTTTCTATCTTGCATGTTTGATACAAGCGTTTGGTTCTGCGTTAGTTGCAGGGGTCTTTGAAGATGGCCGATATACCTCATCGGTAAAGCATATTTTCATCATGGTCTTTGCAACATGGTTGATGTTTAAACTACTTCTTGGGGTGTAGATGAACAAAGAAAAGGTATTGTGCTTAGTTCCTCTGAAAGAATATGCTGTCGCTGAGATAGTGGGGACACTGATTCTTATTACCATAGCAGTGAGTGTCTTTTCTGCTGTCTCTTTGATTGTTCTTAACCCTTGGTCTAATTTTTCAGATGATTCAGCTCCACGGGTTTTTTTAGTTGGATTTATTCATGATAATAGTGTAATAATTGAACATCGTGGTGGAGTTCCCCTTGATACAAAAACAAAAATATCGATTACGATCGCAAATGTTGGCCACACGTTTAACATTAGTGAATTTAATTATTGGTATGATCAAAACGGTGATGGATATTGGACGATAGGTGAGCGCGTTGTGTATCCTGCTGGGAATCTACAAGGAAAACAAGTGTCATGTTTCGTTGTCGATGTGTATAAAAATTACATTATTTTTGATAAAATTATCCAAAACGGTACAAGTGTGTTTTCTCCTTATATAACCGTATTGCCACCAGATGATGTTGGAGAAACGTCTGCGACTCTTAAAATGTATTATAATTTTTATAACACCAGCTGTTTTACGTCAGGTTTTCTCAATTTCACCTATGGGGTTTTTGGAGGACCATATATCCAGTCCCCTTTGGTGAAACCACTTACTCTTAATGGGTGGTATGGTCTTCAACTGAATGGGTTGCAGAGCGGAACCCTCTATGAATGTTTGTCTCGAATGAAATTGGGCAATGGATCCATTGTTGATGGCCCCATCTCATTTTATACCTACCAGATTACACGAGGCTTTTGGCATTTCGATGAAGCGATTGGATCGTTAACAGCACTGGATGCAATCAATCCAGCCTGTGATGGAACAGTACATGATGCAACATTTAATTCTGGGGGAAAAATCAACGGATCTCTCGATTTCACCGGTATATCGGATTACGTTGATGTTCCTCATCACCCCAAATTCAATGTAACCAGTGAAATAACCGTCGAAACATGGTTGAATGTATCAAAAATTGGAGCACAGTTCCCTGGTAACGTGTCAGAATTATCTACGAAAAATATTTCTGAAATCCTCGGGAATTCCTGTTTTGAGCCTGATTTAATTCATATAAGTGGTTCCATGTACGCAATAACGTATCGTGACAATTCTTCTGCCTATGTGACAACCTTTCAAATGAACGATGACGGTGTTTTCCTTGGCACTATTAATACAAAAATGATACCGGTCCCTCATTTTTTTGAACCTGATATCATTCAGATTCATTCAAACATCTTTGCTATTGCATATGGGGCCTCTGATGACCAGACTGAAGCAAAAAGCCATATTGTTACCCTCTCAATTTATGAGAATGGGACTATCGGTGATATTATCGATATATTTGATTTCCCGGAATACTATGGACGAGAACCTAATTTTATAACCATTGGCACCGATTTATATGCATTAGCGTTTGGTGGGGCATCCTATGAAACGTATCCTACTGGATATTTGGTAACCCTGTCGATAGACGATCAAGGGAGTATCGGATCATCTATTATTGATAAAATAAAATTTCCGCTCACGACAAGTTCTTCAGAACCATCTATCGTATCTATCGCGGGCGATCTCTATGCGATTACCTATAATGGGTTTGGCGCTACCGCTGGTAACGGATACATCATCACCGTTCATATCTTAAGTAATGGGTCCATCATTGAGCCCTTGGAAGACACCTATCAATTTGGATTACCTGAGGATGGGTTAGAACCAACGATGATCCATGTTACCAACGATATTTACGCAATTTCATATGGTGCTGACTCAAATGGTCAACTCCGAACCGGATTTATAAAAACATTAAGTATTAGTCCTTTAGGTCATGTAGTGAATGGATCTATCGATATCCTTCCCTTCTACACGTATCTTTCACCTATCGATTATAATTTTGAAACCGATATTCTGCATATTGATAGACAACTCTATGCTGTTTCTTTTACTGGGGGTAATAACAGTAATTGGCAACGTGGGTTTTTGACTACACTCTCAATAACAGATACCGGTAATATTTCAGATTCTGCATTGTTTATCTATGAATTCAAGGGTCGCTCAGCTCTTGGTGGTTCATCAGCTCTGAATCTTTTAACCCATGTTGATCGGTTGATTATGATCTATGGGTCTATCAATGCGACCGAACAAGGATTCTTAACCATGGAAAAAATTGATTTAATTGGTGATGAAAAAAATATAATCCAAAAGGGAGACGCCTATGCGATAATGGTAAATTATAATCTATTGACTGCATGGATGGCGATAGGAAATACAACGTATACGGTTTCAGGGACGGTATCTTTTGATAATTGGACAAGAATTGACCTCACATATGGAGGTGGGTTTCTCAAATTGTATGTAAATGATGTTACACAAACAGGGGGAAGTACACCGTGTTCAGGTTCAATAAAAACCAATACGAATCATCTCAGATTCGGGGGCGGAATATACGGGTCAATTGATGAAATAAAAATAAGTAGAGGCGTCTATGTCCCAACATAGGATGGTACTTCGATGTAAAAAAAGCATGATACATCGATATAGGTGAAACGTGATAAAATGCTGAAAACTCTACGAGATTTAAAAGGTTATAATGTTTCCTTCTGGGAAAAAAATCAACGAAAAAACAAGGCAGCCTCAGAAGTGTTAGGAACACTTTTACTTATCGGTATTGGTGTATCCCTCTTTGTTTTATTAGCGATTGTAACAATTTCTATGCCATCTGTGTTCTTCTCTGATCCAACACCATCAGTCAATATCATCGGACGGATAGAGACGGATTCTGTTGTTTTTGAACATCTTGGTGGTCAATCATTACCCCTTGATACCGAAATTACGGTCATGTTTGCGGAAACACCAGTTACCATGACGATTGGTGATATTTTAGATTCGGCATCAAAGGCGGATGGTGAATGGAACATCGGTGAGAAACTTGTCATTCCATCGAACAATCCCAACCTGCCAATAATGCAAATATCTGTCATCATTACTGATAAAGCGAGTAATACTGTTGTTATGCGCGGTGTCCTCCAGGAAGGATCTCAAGAGGTAAATCCAATTGCAGTGACCTTGAATGCTGATTCTATCACGACGAACACTGCTAGAATATACATGCATTATGATTATCGTTACTATATTGGGACAAAAAAAGTCTGTTTTACCTATATCAAAGCCTCCACGTATCTAGCAAATAGTAGTGCTCCTTGGAATTCAACCGGATGGATACAAGTATTTAATCAAAATGGATCATATAATTACAATCTTTTTGGTTTAGATGAAAACACCGAATATTTCTATCAGGCATGGGTTCAATATAACTCTTCAACAAATGCAAGTCAGAAACTTACCTCGTATGGGACTATCAATCTATTTCGAACACAGAGTTATTCAAGTGGTCTTTGGCATTTTGATGAAAATGCTGGACTGATAGCAATCGATTCCTCGTATAGTGGAAACAATGGAACGTTATTTCCTGCTGATGAAAGCCAAGCGGCTCAGCGACTTAATCAAACCGCCCTTGTTGTTAATGGCAAATCATTACGTTTCGATGGGTACAATGATTATGTGGTGGTGAATCATGCGGCAAGTCTTTCGCCGACCAATGAAATCGCGATAGAAGGATGGGTGAAACCAGAGTTTAAAAATGAATACAAAGGGACAAACCTTCAGCGGATTAATAGCACCATGTTCGGAACGCAAACCTACGGGTGTTATGAGCCAGATATTATTAACATATCTAGCGATATCTATGCAGTTGTCTCAAGGAATACCGTATACGGTGGTTTTGTTTCCACGGTTCAAATATCAGCTGAGGGGAACATTACTGAAAATGCGACGACTAGTCTTTGTGATATCTATCAATTTGAGACAGTTCGGTGCGAAACACCGAAAATTATCAAAGTTGTTGGAAGCAGTGATATTTATGCTATTGTATACAGAGGGCAAAACGGGTTTTTATATATCGCTACCGTTCAGATATTATCAAACGGGAAAATTACGAAGGCGGTTCAAGATAAAGCAGTTATCGACTCCATCAATTGTTATTATCCTGATATTATCTATACTGATGGAAATTATTATGGTGTTGTATACTCATCTTATGAATTTTATTTAGCTGCGAACCGATATGTTGGACGTCTTCAAATAGCTAAAATAACATCTGCGGGATTTATTACCGCCCAAAAATCATATTACAATTTTGGTAGCGCAGGTACCGCAGCAGGTATCATGCAGTATCTCGATATTATTCATGTACAAGATGATTACTATTCCATAGTATTTCGAGATTCCGATACCGATGGTTCTCTAAGAGCAGCACAAATTAAAAATGGTTTTGTCGTCTTTGTTGATAGCACTATTTATAAATTTGATAATAACAATATCTCTGATTTACCCCTCCGAATAACACATGTATTTGATAAAATATATGCGGTATTATATGGGGACAAAATGGGGACTATAATACGAGGCGGAGCAATAATAACGATAAAGATATCCGATACCGGAACTTTTGAAGACTCAGTGGCTTATTCAACGTTGTTGCCTCCTGCTGATTGGAATCAATTTACAGATTATCAGATCATTCATATCGCCGGTGATATATTTGTTGCGTCTTACCGTATTAGTAATCGTGCAGAGGTAAAGACGTTCCAAATCTCAAATCTGGGAATTATTACTAATCATACGAATGACGCAGCATGGAAATATGTTTACCAACCAGCATCGTCATATACCATCTATACTCCTAAGATAATCGAAGTAAGTTCAGTCAAAGATACGTATGCAATTGTTTACCCAAAAAGTATCAGTTATGATACAAACAATGGTGTTTTATTGACCATAAAAATCCCTGATAATGGTTCCATAGTGAAAAAAATATATGATTCCGTTCTTTTAGGCCCTGTCAATTTCTATGCCTCTGATATCACTCATGTTTCAAATGATATCTATGCAGTACTGTCCCGGAAGGTTCTCTATGGAAGTATGGCTCTTCACACGGTTCGAATATCCAATTTAGGAAAAATAGACACAAGTTTTATTGACACCTTAGATATCCCAATGCCAGAGGTTACCCCTGGTTTATCCATTAAAATTGTTAACGTCACAAATAACATTTATTTGATTGTTTTTGATAATTATGGAAATCCTGCGGTTACTCTAAAGACAGTCGAAATAGCGAATAATGGAAGTATAAAGGATTCTATTCTGTGTTCGTATAATATCACAAAACCCGGGTATTCCAATTTTTGTTCACCAAATGTGATACGTATAAAAAATAACATCTTTGCTGTTACTTATCATTCAACAAACTATGCAAGTAAAAGTGATTTTATAAGCACGATACAAATATCGTTGACAGGAAACATTACTCTTCTTGATACCTTTACCACAAATGCATATTTCTCATCAGTCTATGGTTACGACGAATATTCGGATATCTTACCAGTTGATGGAAGCAATCATCTGTATGCGTTACTCTATGGGTATGATTATTTTATCCCTGGGCAGCATCGAGGCTCAGGTGTTATCATCACCATACAAATAAACGACACAGGGGTCATTAATCAAAATCCATTTGCGACCTTTACGTTTGAAACCTATGGATGTAGCAGACCTGATTTCATCCATATCTCTAACACAACCTATGCTATCGCATACTCAAAATCAGTCTGGATTAGCCCTTATCAGATTTCAGGATTAATACAAACAATACATATTTCGTCTAATGGAACGATGATAAAAAAAATCGATGCTGTTACGTATACGGTCGTTAACACCAATTACGATAATGCACATAGTCAATTCTTTGATCATATCTATCAAGATGTTTATGCATTGATCTACACGGTCCCATCCGGGGCAACAGCCAAAGGATACATTAGTACATTCTGTATTGCGACCGATGGATCAATTTATCGGACCGCTAGTAACTCTATTTTTGATGCTCAATTGGCATTTTCATCTGGAACAAATATGTTGCCGTCTTATATGAATATCACCAATAACATTGTCGCTGTATGCTATCAGGGAGACTATGATGACGGATACATTGAAACCATAAAAATAACAGTCACTGACACAAGTGAAACCTTAAAAAATATCATTTCAAAATCAGGTTCTTATTCAATTCAAGGAAACAAAACGGTTTTTAAAGCGACATTACGGACGACGAGTGGGGATAAAACCCTTACCATTCCTATTCATCAAGGATGGAACTATCTTGTGCTCACCTATGACCATGCCATGATTAAATTCTTTAATAATTTAACAAACGTTTCTTTAGTTTGCAATGAAAATATACAAAGTTCTGCTGCAGCGGTCATATTTGGAGGATTTAGAGGCATTTATGATGAGTTTGCTATTTATAAAACTCATCTCCGGGACGATGAGATTGTTGATCATTACACACAATACTGAACCTCAGCATGAAAAGGAAGGTTTGAAGAATGAACATGCATAATAAAAAATTATTACTTCCTTATTTCAAAGGAAAAAATCATTCAACAAAACGAAGCGAGAACGCAGTATCTGAAATTATCGCAACGATACTACTTCTATCGATTAGTCTTACGCTTTTAAGCGTTGTTTACTTACTTGTTTTAAACGATGCCACAAGTCCGTCATCAACAAATCCAGTATCATCAGCACAACTGATTGCTTCTGCGGATGAAAAAAATGTTATTTTGCAAAACAACGGTGGTGTTCCGTTATCACTGAACACGAAACTTGTTATCACTGTGGGTGGAAATGATTTTTTTGTTACTGCAAAAGATTGTATCGTCGATACGAATGGTGACGGCCAGTGGAACATTGGTGAACAGATAATATTTACTCCCCCTGGTATCCCTAGTTTATTTGGTTTAGAAATTCAAATTAAAATTATCAACCCTGATACAAACTCTATGATTATGGCTGGTCTCGTGCAAGAAGGTGCTCGTGGTAACCTCCCTTATATTCAGACATTAAATCCCTCAGATGTCTGGCCCCATAGTGCAACATTAGAATCGTATTACAATTTTGTAAAAGTTAATTTTCTTCCCGGTAAACTATGGTTTCAATGGAAACGATCTGATGATCTTCAATGGAGTCGCACTCCAATAGTAAATATCACAGCGGCACCTTACTCCGGATATTATGATTTTACGCTCTTTAATCTCTCATCGAATAAAAATTATCTCTATGAAGCATGGATTCAATATACATCAGG
>CAZGIV010000049.1:0-13261 GCA_964526175.1 uncultured Thermoplasmatales archaeon
TCATTTGGAGGGTATAAAAGATGGGGTTCTCACTGATAGCAGCAGCTGCGATTCTAGGATTAACTCTGTTCATGGCTGTTGAAATCATCACAAGCGATCTTCTTCCCACTATCGAGGATATTAATACTTCCTATGGAGATATGAAAAAGAGACTTCAAGACCAACTCCAATCCGATATCAACATCACCACGATCTCACGGTCCGCTAATGGATCAAATTACGATTATAATATCTCAGTGCAGAATACGGGTAGCATCACCCTCTCAACAGGAGATTTTATGATTTTAATAAACGGATCTGAGTATCAGTTCAGTTGTTCTCACCAACACCTCTATCCTGAAAATACCGTGTATTTTCGTGTTGTTGACGTAGCGGGTGAAGGATCGAAACGAATGAAAGTAATTACAAATAATGGTGTAGCAGACTACTATACGTATACGGAATGAGGTGGAAAAAAAATGGGATTTAGTTTGACCGGAACACATGTCATCTTCTTCATCGCAGCAGTCATTGTCGCAGGAATGGTATCAGGAGTTTTTATCGCAGTAACAATGAATGTCACTACAAGTCTCTCGAATCGTGGAGACCGCGTAATAGAACAACTTAATACCGACTTTGCAATCATCAATGATCCAAATATAATCCCGATGACAGGAATATACTATATCTTCTATCTGAAAAACATTGGTGGAGTACGACTTACCACTACGAATCAGACCTTTCAGGTCTTTATCGATGGGGAACTCATCGGGATTTCACAGTATTATTTTGAGAATACCTCAATTCCTGCTGAAGGAGTTACAAATCTCTATGTCAATACAACGCTTACAACTGGTGACCATACGTTACGGGTTGTTGGACCACTAGCGGTTGATAAAGACTTTGCTTTTATGAATTAAAAAATAAAAAAAAAGAGAATGAGGAAATATGGAAGGAGTTAAATCCGTCATCTTAGAACGAAAAGGAGAAAAAGATGGATTTGCAGAACGATTCGGAAAAGTAATCCCAAATGGCTCCTTGATATTCATCGAAGGAAAAGAAGGAACCGGTAAGAGTATTTTCTGTCAACGATTTTGTTACAGTCTGTTAAAAAATAATTATTCTTGTTCCTATGTGTCGACACAATTTACCATTAAGAGTTTTCTCCGACAAACGGCATCAGTTGGATATGATGTCCGAAAATTTCTCATGGCGGGTAAGTTATTATTTATCTCCACGGAGGTAACGCTTGCAGAGACACTCCCACGGAAAACATTCCTTGAAGGGTTACTCACTGGGAGAAAACTGTTTGATCCTGAGATTATTTTTATTGATTCGCTTTCCACGCTGCTGAAAGATAGCATAAATAAAGAGAATTTGACGGACCTTACCAATTTCTTCAATCGACTGACTGGCTCGGGAAAGATTATTTTCATCACCGCAAATCCTACAGAATGGTCTGATGAAATTCATAATACGTTCCGGATGACAACAACTATTCACTTCCGGACATCTCGGGAGTCCGCCCCCGGCATCGGGATTGTCTACAACATGTATCTTGAGAAATTTAACGGTGCACGATATAAATACGACCCGGTCACGAGATTCTCAGTCCGACCCGGAGTTGGTCTGACTATCGAATCGAGTGGTGTCGCATTTTAAGGAGGGGAAGGGTATAACAAAGATGGAAAAAAAAGAGGAAGAAAAAATCATCAAAGAGAACCCTCATCTCCAGATGTACCTTGACGAGATACGAAATAAAATGGAGAGCCCTATCTTTTATAGTAAATTACCTCGTGATCTGAAGGAGGAAAAATACCCAAATATCATTTATCCGACGAAAGGGTCGGTGTTTATTCATATTTTCCGTACCAAAGACATGGAAGAAAAGGAATATCATGCGATAGAGCCAAGTCTGAATGAAAAGGAAAAAATAAAACGGGATCAGTTACTTGATTTAATCTATGAGAAGGCACCTTTCTGGAAGTCAGTAAAAACAGATAATGAAATCAAGGAAGCTATCAGAGCATTAATGGACAAACTCACGATCATTGACGAACGATCAACGGGAATCGCCAAAGTAACGGGGGTAAAACTCCGAATGACTTCTGTAGAAAAAAAAAGTATCGAATATGATATCACAAAAAACATTATTGGCGGTGGTCCTCTTGAACCATTCATGCGAGATCCATATTTGGAGGATATCCATATTATTACAGGGGAAAATGTTCATCTCATCCATAAAGTATTTGAGATGATAAAGACAAACATTTTTATCGATAAGGCCTGGGCGAATACCTTTTCTCAAGAATTTAGTGAGAAAATCGGTAGTCCTGTAAGTGAAGGACAACCGATCGCTGATGGAACACTGCCTGATGGGAGCAGAGTGAATATTATCCACAGCAAAGATGTGAGTCTGAAAGGACCGACAATGACGATTAGAAAATTCAGTGAGACACCGATAAGTGTTACTCAACTTATGAACTGGGGGACATTCGATGCAGGTGTTGCTGCCTATCTCTGGTTGTGTCTTCAGTACGGTAGGAGCTTGTTTGTCTGTGGTGAGACCGCTTCTGGTAAAACAACGACTGCGAATGCAATTATCCCATTTATTCCTCCTGAGAAGAAGATTTTCTCTGTTGAAAACACTCCTGAAGTTCAGGTTCCTCACGCGGTATGGCAGCAGTTGTTAACAAAATCCACAGGGCCAAAGGAGGGTCATATCGAGTTAGAAGATCTTCTTCGTGCAGGTCTTCGATCCAGACCAGATTATATTATCCCTGGAGAAACTCGGGGGATCGAGGGGCGTGTCGTCTTTCAAGCGATGCAAACCGGTCATCCCGTTATTACGACATTTCATGCAGGGAGCGTTACCAAGGTTATCCAGCGATTTACCGGTCATCCGATTAATATTCCGAAACCATTTATGGATAACCTTGATGTCGTACTAATTCAAATGGCGGTTGAACGGAAAGGAAAACGTATTCGACGGGTATTATCTGTTGACGAGATAGAAGGATATAACAAAGAAGTCGACGGGATTATGTCCCGTAAGGCCTTTGAATGGAACGCGGTCGATGATACCCAGTCATTCAAAGCGAACAGAAACAGTTACATTTTAGAAAATCGAATAGCAAAAATGGCAGGATTAACCGATCCAATGAAAATCTATGAAGAATTTGACCGCAGGAAACATATCCTAGAGCGTATGCTTGAAGAGAAAATCTTTGATTATTATGAAGTGGTTCAATTCATTTGGACCTTCTATAGAGAGGGAGAAAAAGCGTTACCTATCTCAATCTAAGATGATATGGAAAAAAAGAGGAAGGCAATGGGGACGAAATAAACGTAATGAATGAAGAACAGAGGTGAGTGAAACATGGATATAATGCAAAAAGAAGAAGTAGAGCAGCTTCTCGTCGATAATCAACACCTCAAAGAATATCTCATGTCAATAAAACAAAATATGGAAAAACCAATTTTTTATAGTAAAATACCTCGGGAGGTCAGAAATGAATCGTATCCTAATTTTATTTACCCTACCAAAGGAGTTGTTTTTATCCACATCTACCGAACACAGGATATGGACGAGTTAGAATACCATGTCATTGAACCAATAGTAAATGATGTATTAAAAGAAAAGCTCGATATTGTCCTTAAATTGATTGTAAAGAAAGCCCCTGAAAAAAAAAGTGCTCTTACTGATGATGAGATGAGGGAGGTGTTAAAAGAGCTTATCGATGAAATCACCGTTATTGATGAGAAAGCAGTGAAACTTGATTTAGCAAAAAAGAAAGGGAAGGTATCTAAACAAGAGAAGGTAAAGGTCACATCATATCAAAAGAGTGTGTTACAGTATTACATTATCAAGACTCTTGTTGGTGGTGGTCCTCTTGAGGCATTCATGAGAGACCCCTATCTTGAGGATATTCATTTTGTCGCCAATGAGAAGATACATCTTATCCATAAAGTGTTCGGAATGATTAAGACAAATATTATTGTCGGGGAGAAAGAAGCACCAGATTTTACTCGGGCGATTAGTGAAAAAATGGGCGCACCGGTCAGTGAAGGTCGACCGATTGTTGATGGTGTGTTACCTGATGGGAGTAGAGGGAATATTATTTATAGTTCTGCGGTGAGCATCAAAGGACCAAGTATGACGATCCGGAGGTTTACTGAAACTCCAATCAGTGTTACACAGTTGATTAAATGGGGAACGATCAACTCAAGTATCGCAGCCTACCTTTGGTTGTGTCTGCAGTATGGACGGAGTTTTTTCCTCTGCGGGGGAACCGCTTGTGGAAAAACAACAACCATGAACTCCATTATTCCGTTTGTTCCCCCTCAAAAAAAGATTTATACTGCAGAAGGGACCCCTGAGCTTCAAGTTCCTCATACGGTTTGGCAACGTCTTTTGACCAAGACAACTGGACCAAAAGAAGGGCAGGTTGACCTATTTGACCTCTTAAAGGCCGCATTACGGTCACGGCCTGATTATATTATCCCTGGTGAAGTCAGAGGTGCGGAGGGTAATATTGTGTTCCAAGCGATGCAAACAGGACATCCTTGCATGACAACATTTCATGCAGGCAGTATCACCCAGGTTATCCAGCGATTTACCGGTGATCCGATTAATGTTCCGAAAACGTTTATGGATAACCTTGACTTTGTGGTGATACAACTTGCTATCGAACGTAACGGGAAAATGATCAGGAGATGCACGGCTATCGATGAAATCGAAGGATATAACAGGGAGGTCGACGGGATTATGTCGCGTACAGCATTTACCTGGAAATCTGATGAGGACGTCCATGTCTTTAAAGCAAACAGAAATAGTTTCATTCTGGAAGAAAAGATAGCGAAAAACGCAGGATATTCAGATACTGCAAAGATCTATGATGAGCATGAACGACGAAAGCATATCCTGGATCGTATGGTTGAAGAAGATATTATGGACTACTATGAGGTAGTCCAATGCATCTGGGGGTTCTATAGGGAAGGTGAGAAAGGGTTACCGATTTCAGTGTGAGGGATAATGGCTAAAGAGGATGCAAAGAAGAAAAATAAATCAAAAATGGATCAAAAAACAAAAAAAGATTCATTGCAAGATATAAAGATCGCGTATCGCAGTCTTGAAGATCGAAAGAAATTCATCAGATCTATTTTCATTCCGTTGATCATCTTAGGTGTTCTGGTGATGTGTTTACCATTTCTTCTCCAGCTACTTGTATCTACCCCGTTGCAGTATAATCCTGCAACATTTATTTTCGGTGGGATGATACCAATCATTCTTGGAGTTTTTTACCCGTATATTAGCTGGAAAAACAGGGAGTCTGATATTAATGGCAAAATGCATTTTTTCATCACTCATATTAGGGTGTTGGCAATTTCAGATTTGAGTTTAAAGGATATCATAAATGTGCTTGGTGGGAATAAAGCCTATAAAAGTCTTGGGGAGGAGTTACGAAAGATCAGTGTGCTTGCTGATCAATGGCGTGTCCCTATTTCAAAGACGTTCCGTTTCATCGGTGAAAGAACACCAAGTAAGATCCTCCGAGATTTTCTTGATCGGTTTTCGCAAAGTCTTGATAGTGGTGTTGAGCATCGAGAGTTCATTGAGCATGAGCAAGACGCGGTTCTTCAGGAATATAAGACCATCTATGAAGCGAGCAATGAAAATATCATCATTTTAAGTGAGGTATATGTCAGTCTTCTTATTGCCATTATCTTTGTGATGTCTCTTGGTATCGTACTACCGATGGTGATGGGGTCTCAGGATATGGGTACATTTATTTATGTCTCATCTTTCATGATGATCGCCTCAGAGGGAATGCTTCTATATTTGCTGCGTTCTATGATTCCACCAGATGAGATGTGGCATTGTACCGGTGATAAAGGGGAAGTCGAACTGTCGCTCTTGCGCACCTTTAAAAGCACGCTAATCGTCTCGATTATTCTTTGCATCGGACTTTCGGTTCTAAAATATTATCTCACGCTCCCGGTTCTTTCAATGATTCCTATAGAGATTCTGATCGTAGGAGGATTGACACCGTTGTTCATCCCAGGGATAAAAACACTCCGTGAAGAGGGGCATATGTCACGAAAAGAACGTAATTTTATGGGGTTTCTTCCTGCGTTAGGTTCTATTTCCACTATGCGAGGAGGGAGAATTAACGATTCCGTATATTACCTTAGCGAGAAGGACTATGGGGTTCTCTCAAGACACATCCGAGATCTTTATCGTCGATTGAGAACGCGAATTAATGATGATGCCGCCTGGGAATGGTTCGGGGTGGATACAGGAAGTAACTACATTCAACGATCCTGTGAAATGTTCCGACAGGCAACCGCGGCAGCAGCCAATCCTCGCACGGTATCTCGAATGATTACAGAGAACATTAGGAAGATCCGAGACCTTCGAGTAAAAAAACTCGCAATCGTACGAACAACATCTGCATTGCTTGCGGGGATTACCTTTGGTATTTCATTTTCTATCTATATTTCTTTTATTGTGGCACGGCATCTGAATACCATTCTCCTCACCAGCAAAGCAGGGCATCCCTTTGAGGGAACACCGGTGGATGTTGGATCAATCCTTACGACTGTTCCTCCTGAGGTTTTTACGCAGAATTTTTTCCTGATTTTCATAGTTTTACTTATCCATTCGTTTCTCATGGGACTCACGATACGATCATTGCGAGGTAGCCATGTCCTTGTCAGCCTTTGTTATTTTGTTCCATTTGCATGGATTGTTGCAATCACCTCAGCTGCGGTTGATATAGGATTACGAGGATATCTTGGGATGTAACATAAAAGTGAAAATGAAGCTGTTGTAACTATTTTATTTAAAAGGAGGAGGTTACGGTTGTAAATCAACAATCGTATTTACGAATACGCTCGGTGTAGTAAAACCAATGATTCCATGCATACCATGCTCTGGGTAAAGCTCTCCTGTGACATCGGTGCGTGTTCCTATCCCTGAGAAACATGCGGTTGTGTTCACGACAAGGACTACTATATCTTCATCATCAATGACTGGTTTTGTTGCGTTACATGAACCATCGATATCTCGTATCACAAGAATACCATATTGAGAGGAGGTCAGACTACTGGTATTAAGCGTACCGAATAAACCATTGGATATCGTATGATTAAAGCATGCACTTGAATAATTTAATATTACTTTTTTTGCTGAATCGGAAAGAGAAAGAATCCCATAGGTAAGATCGATATCATCAGAAGCTACAGTGGTACTTACAAAGATGGCAAGTTGTGTAATTGTTGAATTCTGCACATAACCACTCACATAGGTGACTTTAAGGCCGCCTGAGATATCTCTCAAGGTATTTTCACTTGTTTTTACTGCCTGCTGTTGGAGGCTGCTCATGGTTTGTATCATAACGGAAGCGGTGATACCTGCAATCATGATCATTGCAATGAAAATAATCAATGTACCGATACCGATATCTGCATTGAAATCTGTTTTGATTTTTTTGAAAGGCATAGAACTCTCTCTCACCTCATACCCAATGTGTTCACATGGGTGCGAAGAAGTACTCCCACCACATAAAACAGAAACACAAAACAGCATAAAAAACTATGGGTTTAATATAGAAAAATTCTCATCATAAGATAATCAAAGGAAAAAAAATAAAAAAAAGAGATAGGTGGGTGTTTTACACCCAAAGGTTATTGTTTTTAGTTTGCGCGCTAATAGAGGTCGTAGATGGTGTCAGGGTATGACGCAGGTGTTCTAAAGGCAAACACACCAGGTGCACCGCTTTCAGGTATGACCATTCCCCAGATATCTGTTCTCTCCGTTAGTCCTCCGAATAATGCTCCAGCGGACATTGTAAGAAGGACATGATCTCCTCTATTGATGACCGGATTTGCCGTTACGCATGAACCGTCAGCGTCTTCCAAGACAATGATACCAAACGAGGCGTCTGTAGCAAATGATACTGTGTCAAATACCCCCGTAGCATCTGGGGGTAAAGCTCCAAGCGTTGTGTTGTATAAAAGGAGATATTTATTTGTAGAATCTGATAGCTCTATGACAGTGTTTGACAAATCGATGTCTTTAGAGCCAGAACGTGGAGACACACAGATTGTGACATTTAGTATTGAACCGTTGGTATATCCGACATAATTTCCTATCTGACCAGTAATGTCCTCAAGACCAATGCCGGTCGCAACTTCCTCAGTTGTTTCTTGACCGGTTTGCATTGCTTGAATCTCTAAACGGTTCGCAGTTTGAATCAATACTGAAGCTGCGATACCAGCAACGAGTACCATTGCGATAAAAACAATCATCGCACCAATACCCATATCACCAAGGTCATCTTCCTTTAACATTTTTTTAATGTTTCTCATTTTTTTCATCCTCCTTAGTAGAGATCATAAACTTGTTCTGTCAATGATGATGGTACACGGAAAGCAAAGATTCCAGATGCACCTTGTTCGGGGGATACCAAACCCCAGATGTCTGCTCGTGGTTCAAGTCCACCAGTACCAGGGAAACAAAGATCAGTGTTTATGGTAAGCATCACAAGATCTCCTCGGTTTATTACTGGATTGCTTGCAGTCAATGAGTTATCTTCGTCCTGTAAGACAAGGATACCAAATTGCTCATTTGTCATATTCCAATTTCCGGTATAGAAAATACTTCCGTTTTCATCATCGCTTAAATTGAATTGTAGTGCTGCAGGATCATAGGTAAGTAATGTTTTTACTGTTCCATCAGTAAGTTCAATGACTGTTTGACTTAGATCAATATCACCAGATCCAGCTCGTGCCCGGATCGTAATAGTCATCTCGGTGATATTACCACCAGTGTTCTGTCCCTCGATATCAATTACACCAAGACCAGTTGATACCTCTCCTATCGTTTCTTGTCCGGTCGTCATTGCTTGAATCTCTAAACGATTCGCAGTTTGAATCAATACTGAAGCTGCGATACCAGCAACGAGTACCATTGCAATAAAAACAATCATCGCACCAATACCCATATCACCAAGGTCATCTTCCTTCAAAAATTTCTTAATGTTTCTCATTTTTTTCATCCTCCTTAGTACAGATTAAAAACTAAATTCGCAGCAAAGGATGCTGGTGTTGTAAAGGAAAAGACACCCGGTGCTCCATCTTCTGGTTGTATTAAGCCCGTAACCTCGGTTCTTTCAGTCAGACCAGTTGTAAATACACTATCGAGATTAATAGTTAACATAACCTGGTCTCCTTTATTAATAACAGGTGTTGCGGCAGATAAAGAACCATCGGCATCTTCGAGAACAATTACTCCAAATTCTACTGAATTCAGATCGTCAAACAAAGTTGTTGCGAAGAAATCTCCATTAATATCTTCTGTATCATGAAACTCGCCAGCTTCATACATGAGAACAACTTTTGTATCAGAGTTCGAAAGCTCTATGTATGTCTGCCCAAGGTCGATGCTATACGATCCTGACCGCGGTTGAATTGATATGGTCATATAGTCAAGATTATCATCAGCATCGTCAGTCCGGTGTCCAGTAATTGCAGTAACACCAAGACCAGTTGATACTTCTCCTATCGTTTCTTGCCCTGTTTGCATCGCTTGAATTTCCAGCCTATTTGCCGTCTGTATTAAGACGGAAGCAGCGATACCAGCTACGAGAACCATTGCGATAAAAACAATCATCGCGCCGATACCCATATCACCGATATCATCAGCTTTTAACTTTTTGGTTATTTTTCCCATCTGGTTTACATCCCTCCTATAGTTTTAGTTTCATCCCATTTAAAGTTGCAACTAATATTACAACTTATAGAGAGTGCTACCCAAACAAATGATAATTTTCTTTAAATAGCTTGTTTGCAGATACAATATCATATGCATATGCAAGTATTGTTACAAAAAATAAACAGAAGCCGATAGAAAAAAGTTTTTTATAAAGGTCGTTTTTTGTATAAAGTATATTCAAATTGAATTAACTCTATATGTATGTTTAATTGTTGTCAAAATTTCATGAACAAGAAAATATCGCTTTAAAAAAAAAATTTTAAAATTCGAAAATATTCAGATGTTTGTAAGGGTGGTTTGACAGCGCACCAAGAACTCTTAGATTTCAAGCAGTGAAGCTTACCCTATAAGATCCCCGAAGGAATCAAATAGGGCTCTCCACCTAGTCTAAGAGCCCTAGCCCCCTTGCGGGGGTAATCTTCCCGTGGGCTCTCGCACCAAAGTACCGAAGAGTACGTATGCAGGCTTAACTGCCGGGTTCGAGATGAGACCGGGTGTTTCCCTGCCGCTTTGACCGTCAAACCACCGTTACCCTGATTATTTCTATGAATGTTATACGCAACCTGTTTAACGATTGAGCCAGTAATGAACGGTTAGTAGCTCTAGGCTGAACATGTCGCCGAAGCTTCATGCGTACACCTGAGCTCTATCAAACGAATCTTCTATTCGAGTTCTATGATGTCTCGTCTCGAGGTGAGCTTCATGCTTAGATGCTTTCAGCATTTATCCCTTATAGCGTGGCTACCCAGCATTGCCCTGTCGGACAACTGGTAAACTAGAGGCTACAGACCCTTGTTCCTCTCGTACTAAAGGGTCTTTCCCCTCAAACATCAACGCTTCCAGAAGTTAGCAACAAACCTGTCTCACGACGGTCTAAACCCATCTCACGATCCGCTTTAATGGGCGAACAACCCCACCCTTGGCAGCTGCTGCACCGCCAGGATGCGGAGAGACGACATCGAAGTAGCAAGCCTTCAGGTCGATATGGGCTCTTGCTGAAGACAACTCAGTTATCCCCGGGGTAACTTTTCTGTTATCAATCACCCCCATAAATGAGGTTGATTGGTTCGCTAGGCCCTGCTTTCGCAACGTGGATTGTTATTGGCCCAATCCACGTAAAGCCACCTTATACCCTTGCATTCTACAGGAGATTTCTGACCTCCTTGAGGTGACCTTTGGGCGCGCTTGATATCTTTTCGAGCGCGTGGCGCCCCACCCAAACTACCCACCGATCGGTGTCCTTTTGCAAGTTAGTGGTACGGCAAAGATAGGGTGGTGTCCCATTGGCGCCTCCACCTAAACTAGCGTCTAGGTTTCGACGGCTCCCACCTACGCTTCACAATCCAAACCGTATCACAGCGACAGGCTGTAGTAAAGCTCCACGGGGTCTTCGCTCCCTTCTGGAAGGTACTGGACTATGCGCCAGTAAGTCAATTTCACCGGTTTCCAAGCGGGGACAGTAGCGCTCTCGTTAAGCCACTCATGCAAGCCGCCAATTAAGCGGCAAGGTATTACGCTACCTTAAGAGGGTCATGGTTACCCCCGCCGTTTAGCGGTCCTTCGCCCCATTGAAATAGGTTTTCAGATACCGCCACTGGGCAGGATTCGGCGACCATACACATCCTTTCGGACTTGCGGTCTCCTACGTTTTTATTAAACAGTCGGAGCGCCCTAGTCACTGAGACCTGCTTTTCACAAAGCAGGCACCCCTTATACCGAAGGTACGGGGCTAATTTGCCGAGTTCCCTCGCCTGGATTTAGCCGACACACCTTGGCTTACTCAGCCAGGGGCACCTGTGTCAGTTCTCGGTACGGGTCTCCAAACTACATCTCATATCTCTTTTCACGGGCACTCGAGCTCGATAAAATCCGTCTTAAACGACAGACCTATCACGCTTTGACTAAGTTCTCACCATGACGGTACTCCCTTAGCTTAATACGATTAGACAGACAGACGAGTCTGCAAAACCTACCCGAATGCGTTAAAATATGAGCAAATGTTTGAAAAGTACAGGAATATTAACCTGTTTCCCATTCGGCAACTTCAATTAAGGGTTGCCTTAGGACCGACTAACCCTCGACTGATGGACATCGTCGAGGAAACCTAGCCCTTTCGGTGGTAGAGATTCTCACTCTACTATGCTGCTACTTTTCCCAGGATTCTCGTTCGAACGCGGTCCACTTGATCTTACGACCAAACTTCTACCCACGCACGACGCCCCCCTACTCAGCTCCATTTTGGAGTGCTTACGTATCGGTGGTTAACTTAGCCCCGTCCATTTTCAAGGCATACAATCTCGACCAGTGAGCTGTTACGCTATCTTTAAAGGATGGCTGCTTCTAAGCCAACCTCCTGGTTGTCTGAGACCGTAAACACTTTTTGTTCTATGACACTTAGTCAACACTTAGGGACCTTAACGCAAGGCTGGGTTGTTTCCCTTTCGGACATCAAGTTTACCCCAGATGCCCTCACTACCCTGATTCTACGATGAATACACATTCGGAGTTTAACAAGGCACCGAGGAATTTCTTCCCCTAAGCGCCCAATTAGTGCTCTACCGTGTACTCTATCTCATCAGAGATCTACCTGCGGGTAGTCTCGGGGGGAACCAGCTATTGCCAGTCTAGATTGGTCTTTTGCCCCTATACGCAGCTCATCCGAACGATTTGCACATCAGTACCGGTTCGGTCCTCCACCCCACTTTCATGGGGCTTCAACCTGGCCACGCATAGATCGGCTGGCTTCGGGTCTCGTGGTAATGACTACAGGCGAGCACACCCTGTCCCTTGTTGCCTGCGGACATTTGCTTTCGCTGCGGCTTCAGGCCTTAAGCCCTTAACCTCGCCATCACCAGGAACTCCCTGGGTCATTATTCAAAACGAACGACAAGACATTGCTCCACTATCTAAGATAGCTTCGTCGCTTTCATGCCTTATCAGTCTGTAACCATTTGATTTCATGCTCTTTGCACCTCCCGCAAGGGGTACTTTGCAACTTTCACTCACGCTACTATTACGCTATCGGTCTCGAGTAGTATTTAGGGTTGGAAGTTTATGCCTCCCATATTCACGCGCGATATCCAACGCACGTTACTCTGGATACCCAAAAATCTCCCACTGGTTTACCTCTACAGGACTATCACCCTCTATGGTACCTCTTTCCAGAGGACTTCGAGTTTGCCAGTTTGGGAGTAAATGAGTCCTAACTCCACATCTCCCCTAGTTCGTCGCTAAGGGATTCGGTTTGCCCTGTTGGGTGTTCGATCGCCTTTACTAACCCAATCTCAATTGATTTCTTTTCCTCTGCCTACTAAGATGTTTCAATTCGGCAGGTTCCTCTTCGCTGATGCGAATGCCACCGAAGTGGCAGGACGTCCCATTAGGTAATCTCCGCCTCAAAGGCTCCTTGCGCCTACACGGAGTAATATCGCGGCTTGGCACGACCTTCATCAGCTCTCGAGCCGAGCAATCCACCAAATGGCGTAGCACTGGCTCAATTTACGT
>CAZGIV010000050.1:0-13178 GCA_964526175.1 uncultured Thermoplasmatales archaeon
TATCCCAGACAAATCCTTCATTCCAGTTATCAGAGCTTTCACTAACGGTCAGCTGTCCCCAGATTCTAACCGCTGTTCCTTCATCATTCATGTGGTCCCATCCGTAGGTATCAATCGCCCAAGGCCCGACACAGCCTGAGAAAAATGATACGCTGATTAAAACAACTGCTATAATAATTGGTATAAATTTTTTTTTATTCATTTATTAAATCCTCCATAAGATGATAGGGAAAGTATAGTTAAATATTTTTCTAATATTAACTTCATTTATTGTCGATATCCCCTATGATAATAAGGTAATGATTTAAATTAAAACTCCAATTCGATTTGACAAGTTCAAAATACATATAAATAAATCACGCTCATATACGCGTTATTCGAAAGTTCTGCAAAGCAATAAATTCATTTGATATAATATCAATCAGGCCAGAAAGGAACTGAACAATGATAACGAAAGAAAAAAAAGGATTATCTCATAAAAATTATAAGATAAAAATTTGTAAAAACGGTCCCCACCTTGTTTCTGGTGGCGTACCCTTACTACAAAAAATAATCAAGTACGATAGCAAATGGGACTCCTGTGAATGGAAAGATGATAAAACTTTTCCGTTTCAAGACACCTATACGCTCTGTCGGTGTGGCCACTCGGACAAGAAACCGTTCTGTGATGGTACACATACACGTATTAATTTTGACGGCACAGAAACCGCAGACCCAAAGACCTATTACAAAAACGTTGTGACCCTCGATTGTCTTAATTGAAGATCCGTTCATTGGCGTCAGCGGTCCGATTTGGGTACGCGGGGGAATTCCAATCGAATCAGCGAATGGCGTACCATATGAAAAACGGAATCGCATCACCCTCTGTCGATGCGGAAAATCGAAAAATAAACCATTCTGTGACAGTAGTCATTACCCTGATGAAACTACCAAGAGGTGAATATTAAATGAACAATATAGAGAACTGCACCCTTATCGAAACCAAACAAAATCTTGAGAAAATCTTAAAGACAAAAAATACCTTTTTCATTCTTTTTTATGCGGAATGGTGCCCTTTTTCCCAGAGATTCCTCCCTGTTTTTGAGAACTGCACAAAAGAGACAACACATATGTGTTACCGTATGATGATTGATGAACACCCAGATCTTTGTGAAAAATATTCTGTAGTAGTATATCCAACGGTTCTCTTTTTTGAAAACGGAAAAGCGGTGAAACGGCTTGATGGAACCTACAGTGTCGGATTAAACGAGAAACAATTAAGAGAGTTAATAAACGTCTGTCGTCCTAAAAAAGAAAAATAGAGAAAAAAAAAAGGAAAGAACAGGGTAGTTTATGGATACCCACCGATTTTTAATGAAGGATCACCAAGCAACACCCATTGCTGAACAGATTTAGGATGCCCCGCAGCAAGATCGGTCATATCAAAGGTATTAACGTAGCTTGTCAACGTCTGCTGATAGGCCTGCCCAAGGACATCTAATCCTACCGTTCCGTACTGCTTAAAGATTTCAATGGTAATCCAACTGTCACCACCGCCTGTAGTGAGATCGATGCCAGGCATTCCATACCCAAGCCCAGTGTTTCCCATGCTAGCGATCGCACCGCCATGTGGGTTTCGAACAAGTCTCCAGCTGAATGCCTCTGGGATCAGAGTCCCATAAGACCACATATGAAGTTTGGGGAAGTTCGGAAACAGATAAATCATCCCATCAAGGAGCCCATATATCATTGAGACATTAAACTGGCTGTTATGACACCCACCTACAACGGCAATGGGGAGTTTTTCTTCATTCCGTATGGTATCCATTGGGTACACCGGTATGGAAAAAAATGGTTTGTAAGGACGAAGGGTTGTAACTTCAAGACCGGTGATGCTTCCATATTGCCGATTTCCTGGAACACCAGGGTAATGATCAGCCCAGACATTGGGGCTACCGTGTCCGGAAATGAACATAAAACCAGCACCTTCAGTCCATGCGTCAATGACGTCTTGTTCTCCGGTGAATCTCCCGTTGGATGCCCAGAGAATATTACGCTCAAACTCCGTAGGCATATAATACAAGGCGCCACCGCGACCAAGCAGCGGTTGTTCACCAGTGGTGTATTCACCCTCGTAATACATCTCCAGGTTATTCCGCCAGTCTTCGAAAACAATCGCGTCAGTATCATTTTTTATCCAGACGTGGATACTGCTTAAATTCCCATATGGTTCAGGGTCATAGCTTTTTCCTCGAATGGTTAAGACTCCTGAAAGATAGCTCATGTTTGCCCAGAAATAGAATTCATTACAATATGCCTCGTTCTCCGCAGGGGTGTAGGTAAAATCAGTGTTGCCGAGAATATTTCCTTCTGAAACAGTCACGATTTCAGCAATAGGTAGTCCGGGGTAATGATTAATGCGTAAATTATCATTTTGGTTGAAGGTGAGGTTGGTCCCTTTGGTTTTATCAACCGTTATATTAATGGTCTCAATAGGTCCATATTCTGCAGAAGGATTGCTGCTCTGCGCATAAATGGTATATGCTCCGGTTGGAAGACCGTTGGTGTCCCATTGTATGTCTAAATCTTTTTGGTCAAGGAACCCGTCACCGCTGATAACCGTCATTTTCTTGAACCATTCTGACCCATAGGTTGTTGTCTCATAGGTGATGATTTTCTTTACCACGGTTCGTACCTCAGAAACACTGACGCAAGCAAGTCTGCCCAGGGCTACATCAGGGTAGAGATCAAGTCCTGTATCATTTTCAACCCCAGGTTTCCCCCATGCAGCAAAAACCCCATCACCATTGGGGTCCCAGCTTGAGAAATTTCCTCCTGCCTCATAGATATCAGCATAATATAAATCACTGATAACACCAGGGTCAAAAAGTGTATTTTCTGCAGCTAAAGGGAATTTCGGATTGTCATAGAGATTAGTATATCTAACAGGTACGTGCCAGCCTTTACTGCCTTGGTTTGTGTCATCCCGTGGTTTTGCAAAAACCATATTTTTTAATCCACCAACTAAAAGAACATATTCGATACCCCATGTCTCAATGGCGTATCTTATGAAATATTTAATCTGTTCTGGTTTATCAGCACCAGAAAATTCGTTATAGATATCCTCTGTTGTTTTCAATATTGTCGCAACACCATAACTGTTTTTATGATCAATTAGCGGTTGGAGTGCCGTTTCAAAGGATTTTGGTGCGATGATGACCATATTATATTCGCTATTAGCCGGGAATGGTGTGTGTGTTGGGGCGGTATAAGTAACCGAGATGTCCGCATTGTTGGCAATAAGAAGAGTGCCTGTCGTCGGGGTGTATCGAATCGGGTAATAATGAATGGTGACAAAGGTGACATGCTGGTTGTATTTATTCAAACCGACACCAGTCGAGGTCGTAAACCAATTCTCAGGGTAGGGCGTGGTCATGCCATAGACTTGTTCATCTTTCACTGTTGTATAGGCGGCAGCGTTTTGATATTCCGCGGTCAGGGGAACCATTTGAGTGGCTGGTTTAATCTCTTGGTCAATATGCTGAGTGGTGATATCAAGTGGGGTAAGCGAAACACGTATATCGGTTGCTCCAAAAGGAAGTTCAATAGTTCGAACAATCGTTGGAAGTTGTGGTTGACCAGCGGTTGTCTGAAAAGTCGATGTATCAGAAAGTTCAATCAAAAGATATCTTTCAGTATTCACTGTATGTATTTGGAAAGATGGTGTGCTGATGCGTTCAGAAAGAGATTGAGTTGATTCTTTGTTGATTTCTGCTCCAATAGTCCCAATTGCGCTACCTATGAGAATTCCTACAATAAACAGAATTGCTATTTTCTTCATATTATTTTTAACCCCCTATTTTATTATTGTATATTATAGTTCAGTAGTAATTAAATATTTGGGTCCTCTTCGGGGAAAAAAGAATATTGTTTATTTTCTCCTTTTAATAGTAGTATATGTTCTCAGATGTAGAATTTTATTTATCTATGAATCTAGAGATAAAAATAATTTCAATCATTTGTTATAAACACTACGTTTTAAGAATTGTTTTTTACTTCGCTCACAGTAAGAAATTCAGCCGAATCACCTTTATACACAGTGGGTGTCACCATAACTTCCACCAATAGCTCAGTATGTGCTTTGGTAAGTAATACGGTTCTAAACGCATTTGCAGAAACACCTTTTAATCTATTGAGATAGTATTTTCTTGCATCCTCAAACCCACGGGGCGAGATAAAAACAAAAAAATTCTTCTGTAAAAGCTCGGTCCGCTCATAACCAAGAAAATCGGCAAACGAGTTGCTGATTTCTTTGAAAATTCCTCGTTGTATGACTGCAACGATATCATTCATTTCATCAATGATGAGATGATTTTCTATTTTTTCTTTTAAAATAATTTCGTCTTCTGTTGGGATATGTCGTTCAAGGTTTTTTCCATCAAAATGAACTTTTTCTTTTGGCTGAAAAGAAGAGACACCCTGCTTGGGAAACATTTTTTCAGGGTGAATAAGATGTTTTTGTTCTTCGAATTCCTTTTCTAATCTTTCAATTCGCACTGTTTTTCTTTCAAGGTCATCTACTATGATTTGCATGTTCTGAAGTATCGCATCTGATACCTTTTTTAGTTCAACAATACTTTCTGCGACGAAAGGTACCGCAGGTTGTTGAGAGAGTTTTGCATTTTTTGTAAAATGAAATCTACGTTGGATGACAAGGGGTTCCTCCGCGGCGATGTTCATCGAAACCGATTCTTTTTTACGGCGCATCGTCGGGGTTTCCACGCCTTTTAAGACAGATTGGTAATCGATAAGAACGACAAGTAAAAAAACGCCAAACAGACTATAATGAAAGACATAGGAAAGGTCCATCGGACTAACCATGATAACAAACCCAATGCTTGATAGCATCACCGTGGTTGGTAGAAACGAGAGCAATAAATTTCGTTTACCGAATCGGAGATGCAGAAGCAAATCTACGATCATTACCGTCAGGGAAAGCGATAACAATTGCGCGTTACTTACTCCGGATAACAGATATAAGGGTGTGAGTTCAAAGATGAAATGTGGTTCATACGCCGCACTAAAAAAGAAAATGAATATGAACTTCACCAAGAGATATATCGATAAAAATATCAGCAGACAGGTAGGAAAAAGCCACGCATGACTACGAAGTTTTTTCATAGTGCCCTCTTCGTATATCTCCAATGCCTGTTTTTTTAAGGTAATACATCACACCAATTAACCCGCATATAATCGCGATAATATCGAGGAGATAGGGAGGTATATCAATGGTGACTCGTAAACCTATCCATGGGATCACAATGGTGTTACCGCTTCTCATTGATTCCTCACTGTTGTAATAGATGTATGCCTCTGCGGGAGCAGACCCTTCTCGGTCATTTATCACAATAATTAAACCGGTAAAAAACGTTTTTTGAAAGACAAACCGTATCGCGATGTCACAGCGTTCATCAATGGTTTCTTTACTGCTTGATTTTTCAAAAAAACACTTTGGGATATCCAGTAAATGCATGCTTTCAGGTGTTTCACTGAATTCATTGATTTCCACATACGAGTCCAAACTCTTAAATTGTTGAAACAGAAACGTGGAAAGCTTGGAACCATACGCATCAAGAGTCACACTGACGTTATTGATATCAGCCCAGGAGTTGTAATCAGAGATGTTCAGATATACCCGTATAAAATTATTCTGCTCCTCAACACGGATATAGCCGTATTTCGGTGGAACGTTAATAACTCCTACCCCTGCTTGACCAGCCTGTCCGCTCATCGTAAGAATAGGGAGACCTACATCAAAGATTATAAGGAATACAAGAACCGATAAAACGATTTTCCTCATTTCTTCCTCTGTTACTTCTTCCTATTTCGCACATATGATACGATTATATAGACAACAACAAGAAGAACGATGACAGCAACGATAATCTGCATAATGGAGACCGGACTCCCTGTTGTTTCTTTATTCTGCGATTGAGGCGGACCAATGCTAATCTGAGTCGTGTAACTCTTTGGAATACCATCACTGATTATTCGATAGGTCAGTATCCCTGTTTTTCCTTCGCCAAGCGCTTTTACGGTGACAACGATGATCCGTTCTGAAGTATTAGTGGACGTGAACGAAAGAGGAGAATGAGTCTCTGTGGTACCATCATAGATTTTCAACGCACTAATGTTTTGTTCGTCCGCCCAAATCTCGACGGTGACTGCTCCGTTCCCGGACACATAGGCGTTGATATCCCGAATCTCCCCTTCATACATCGTTAATTTCTCTAAAAACTGAAAGGTAATAGCGGTTCCCTGTATTTCATCAATTCGATAATTGCTATGCCCTACATAAATAACCAACTGAGGGACATCAATAACAAACGAGGGATACAATGAAACAGTCGCATTGGTGTCGATGAAATAGGATTGAGGATACGAGGCGTTTAATTGTATATCAATTCTTTTAACCCCAGGTGGCCACCGTTGCGAATGAACGATGACCGTCTGGGCAGTAGTTTCATTTGGTAAAAAATTTTTATTCAGATTTGTTATCTCCACATCTGGGTATCGTTCACTATCAAAATAAATAAACACCGGGATATTACCCTTATTTCCTATCTTGAAGGAATTATCTCCCGGGGCATCAATAAGCGTAAATGGGTCAACATGAAAGATGATTGATGATGGTTTACTTAACGAAACCCCAGTTCTTGGTTTTTCTATGACTATGCTCTCTGAATAAATCGATGTTCCATCACTAGATACCCCGACAGTCCAATTCTCATAATACTCAATTATATTAGGCATGGTATCCTTTATCCCAATACAAAAGCTGTACATCATGATGGTGTTCTTACACAAATCTTGCTGCATATACGAAATACCATACCCGTTTCTGTCGTTCCAGACCGTGGCACTATTCTTCTCATAGCTCCATTCATAATAATTTGATTCGTTTTTACTTCCCATCGCTGGAGTCGTGCCCTTGTAGAATCGTACAATCAACTCATCCATGCTTTGATCCACGCTGATGTTTACGTAATGCCAAATACCTGCGACAAGTACGGGTTGATGAAAACGTGTCTGCTGCTCACCGTCCAACATACTTATTGTCAGTGTTGCATTATCAGCTGCGGAGACAGTCGCTACAACCGTAAAGACATAGAACGCAAGCAAGAAAAAAGCGATTATCTGGTGTTTTTTCTGTGTTCCCACTCAGCCCTCTCCTGTAATTGTTTTAGACTGCACAGTCACCCATCCGTATTTCTTATCTTATTTGGCCTATTAAAGGTTTTTCTTTCGAACGATAATTCTCTACGGAGAATTAGGAGAAAAATAGCATGATTCATTACCAGTACATTATAAAAAAAAGAGTGGAAAAAAAAGAAAAAAAGTAAGGATATATTCGATCACTATGTAGTCGTCAAATGATAGTGAATCGGGGCGATATAGTCACCGGCCATTTGACCCATAGGGATGTTACACTTGTACTCAACATCATTAGTGGTCAGATCGGTCCCATTGGCTTGCGCGAGATGATAGGTCCCGACATCACCATAGAAATAGATCCAACCGCTACTGGCAGTGAAGTTATCAAAGATGTCAAGGTCACCACCTCGTACCCAGATGTTCTCCCGAGAGATCGTTGCTCCAGGGAAATATCTGTGATCTAAATCCTCGACATCAGTGGTAAGCGTATAGTTCCCATTTGAACGAGTGACTAGGGTGATGTTACTGTTCGCTGTTGCATTTTCCCCAGGGTGCCCGATGATGGTTGGCCATCCAGCACTAACAATCTCACTATAGGAGTATATACCAAATTCATCGGTGATCCATATCACGCTTGGGTTTGGTGCATCTTCACCGCTGTCAGTCACGTCTATGATAAAGTTCCAGGAATCGACATCATCAGTGGTGTTATACGTGTTATTCCATATCCCGTCACCGGGGGCATACCTGACTTGATAGCTGGGGATGAACGGAAACGACAGGTTATGACACTCGGTATGCCCTGGGCTACCATACGGATCAAATCCGACATTGTCTACATAGGTTCCTTGGGTAATCTCCCCCCCATGGGGCCAGAGCATCCGCCAGACTGCAGTCCCAGTTGTATTCTCGTATTGGAGAAATAAATTCCAGTTTCCACCCAGCGTCTGATTATAGGTGCTTGTATCATTGCCTTGGTCATACCAAGCTGTGATGTTAACATATTCAATATCATCCCAACCCTGATCACTACTGATATTGACGATAAACCGATACTCTGCACTATCATTTATGTCATTTTGCGCGTTGAGTCGGGAGATCCAAGCCCCCGATTGATTATACTGAAAATCATACCAAAGTATCCTTGGTTCAAAATGCAGAACCGTTACGTTTAAGGTCGTTGCATTATGCCAGATGTCAGGGATGTCGCCCGGGTTTGCTCTTCCGATGATAATCATCGGTCCACTAAGGAAGATATTTACGATCATCGATGCGATAAGTATGACTGCTATTGTTGCAGAAAATATTTTCTTTTTTCGTTCCATCTCCATTTCTTTCACCTTCATTCATTCCATTATCACGTTACTTTTCGACATGCTAACGAATGTCAGGTATGCGTTTTAGAAAAAACAATATTTAAAGCTTTTTCGCTAAAACGTCACTTTGCAATAGAACCAACCTCCAAGAACAACCGGAGAAAAACAATCACAATCAATATAAAAAATCAAAGATTCACTAAAAAAGCTACAAAATATTTTAATTCCAAACGAAAAAAAAATCGAAGAAATTGATCTTTCCTTAGGTCGTTCTCAGATGATAACTAATTGGACCAGTATATTCTCCCGCAATCTGCCCAAGCGGGATATTACACTTATATTCTATATCACTTGTCGTCAGACTCGTTCCATTCGCTTCATTCAGATGATACGAGCCAGCAGATCCATAGAAATACAGCAGATCAGTAAAGGCGGTAAAATTACTCGAAATATCTAAATCACCTCCACGAATCCAAATCAGCTTCCGCGACATATTCGCAGTTGGATGGATCTTATGGGTTAAATTCCCCACGTCAACAGACAATGAGTAATTCCCGTTCGAACGTGTAACCATCGTGATATTGGTCTCTGCTGTCGCATTTTCCCCAGGATACGCATAGATAGCAGGCCATCCGACACTGACAATTTCAGTATAGGAAAAAATCCCAAATTCATCCTGAATCCAGGACACATATCCTTGTTCGTTTGACGCATAGATTCTAAAATTCCATGACTCAACATCATTTGTTGCATTCTGGGAGGTATTCCAGCTCCCGCCTCCAGGAGCATACCGAAACTGATATCCAGGAACAAACGAAAACGTAAGATTATGACACTGGGTAAATCGCGGGCTACCAACAGGATCATTTACCACTTGCTCTGAATAGGAAAACCCTGTCACCTCGCCACCCGTGGGCCATAACATCTTCCAGTTAGGAACCCCAGAGAGGTTTTCATATTGCAAGAACAAATTCATGTTGCCGCCGAGCGTCTGATTATACACCGTATTATCATTTCCCTGGTCATACCAAGCAGAGATATTGATATACGTGATATTATCCCAACCGTTATCACTACTGATATTGACAATAAATCGGTATTCTGCACTATCGTTGACATCACTTTGCGTGTTCAGTCTTGAGACCCAGGTTCCCGATTGATTATATTGAAAATCATACCAATTAAACCGTGGTTCTCGATAGAGGATTGTGACATTTAACGTCGTCGCGTTATTCCATTGTTCACTGATATCTCCGGGATTAGCTTTTACATTTTTCACAATAAACGAATCAAGACAGAACATGCCCGTAAAAAATGACACAACCAAGGCTACTACAACGAGAATTGAATAGATGTTTTGCTTTCCCATCCTTTGTGCCCTCAATGATTTTTTTAATATACAGTAATGATTTTATATGTTAGGGTGCAAGTCATTAATTCATTGTCTATGATATAAAACTTTGGGTTTAAAAAATATAATCCATGGTAATTCACCATATGACAAATCAATCCACAGCTGTTACTCCTCCTTATGATTTATCTTTGTAGCAACATGAGCGGTATATTGACCCTGGTTCGTGCCAAAGGGGATATACACATTAAACTGAACTCGGATAACCTGACTAGTGTTGTTTTTATGAAAAATACCTGATGTGTTAATGATTTGAATAGCGTTTATTTCTCGAATGCCATGAAACATCATATCCATAATGATATCATCGTATAAATCCGCATTTGCACAGATATACACGTTATCGGCAATAGGGATGATATCACCTGATGAAACATTCGTAAGATTCTCCTCAAAATAGATGCTAATGTTATAAGCGTAATTCGAAGAATAGGTGATGTTGACGACATTGGTTGTTGCATTATACCCCGGAGGAGCTTCGACATCTACCCAATTTTTTTCAGGGGCAATTGAAGCAAATTTATAGACACCATACTCATCGTATTTCGAAGCCTTCAGACCACCCATGTTTATGGCTGTTATATTGAAGTTCCAAGAAAAGGGATCGTTAGTCGCATTCTTGGTCGTATCCCAGGTGTTATTGCTAGAAGCCCATCGTATTTGACTAAGCGGTTTGAAACTTATTTTCACAATCCTTGTAGAGCTATTCACAATAGTCTGGGTGCAATTACCTGTAATAAGTTGCACCTCATTTTTTGGCCATAGAAGCGTAAAATTAGCCGTACCTGTCACATTTTCGTACCGCAGATACATATTAAGGTTTCCGCCAGCTGTTTGATTATATACACTTGCGTCACTCCCCTGATCATACCATGCTTGAATGTCAATATAATCAATGTATACCCACCCGTATCTCGCAGTGACATTGATGGTAAAATAGTATTCAGCATTGACGTCAAGTAACCCTGTCGCATTGTCAAGTTTTGATCCGGTGCTGTTCTGTAAATCATAAGAATTGATCACAGGGACAACCGGAGCGACATAACGACACCGTGCATCCCAAGTAGTAGGAGCATCTTCAACATTGTTGTTTACATCAACTGCTATGGAATAAAACCAATAATATCCGTATCCATTTTGAAAATAATAGTCCCATTCCCAGGGGATGTTTGTGTCTGGGTTGCTTGCATTGTTCCATTCCACATACCCTGATTGTTCACCGCCAAAAGAAGACCAAGTCGGCGCCGTCGCCCAATATTTTCTCACAAACACATTATCTACTAAGACATAATTCGACGAGTCCATACTAACTCCATGCACATGCGATACGAGGTAATCAGCGGTCGTTTTGGTAGAATCTGTTACTGACCGAGCACTATCACCGGCTGGAGCAGAGGGTGTGATTTTTGCTGAATACGTAGCACTCGAAACATTGATTTTCACATGATACCAGGTGCCAGTCGATACAACTGGAAAGGCGATTCCTATCTGGGCCCAAGTTGTCGGTGCAGAAAATTCAAAAAAACCACCATCAGCTGCTGAGCTCTGCAGACGCCAGCTATAACCATTTGTCCAAGATAACCCATTGACTCTCCACCCAAACTGATGAATAATCCTTGAGGTTCCTGCTAAATACACATCGTATTCGATAATCCCATTCAGGATTTTGTAAGCGGTTCGTATCCGTGTATCCTGATAAGTTCGATTTGCTGGTATTGAGTTGTCAGGGAGATGTTTAAGCGCTGGACTAGGGTTCCCCTGGCTTTGATTCACAAAAATAGAATCGGTATTCCACGAATCCATTACCCATTTACTCAAACCGTTGGAGAAATCATCAAAGAAATAAAACGTGTTATCTCCGCTGCTTGTCGTCGATGCATTATGATTCCCATAATACATCCAGATGGAGGAATCATTACGTGAATTGTTTACCCAGAAGGTCGCTTGAGTACCCGCAGTATAATTTTTTAGCCAATAAGACAGTTGCGTCGTATTATCTGAATAGCTTACAAAGCGAATATCACCAAAATTGCTGCGTGCATGACCATTACAGGAAACGTTTCCACCGCTGGTGTTTCCGATAATTATTTTCATTTGATATCCTCCGTTTTTCCCTGAGATGTTTAGCTGTTTTCGATACATCCAGTTGGGATTCCACCATGAGGAATTCTGAGCGGAATAATAATACCACAAAGTCACATTTTTCACATCATCACTTGCGGTTGCACTCATTGAAAACGGTGAAACCGCGATAATGTATGGGGATATGGAATTCATCTGTGAAGAGGGTTTGGATGTATCGTATCCACCTTGAGCATCATATGCTTGTGATACCGGTGGGTCTTCTTGGTTTCCAGCCCAATCAGAGGCGATACTATAGAACCGATAATGACCATCCCCATCAGGGAAATTAAAACTCCAATTCCACGGTGCGTTATCGTCTGTTCCAAAAGAAATCCCAACACTCCAACTTGAAATATTATCTGCTCTGTATTGGTAGTACAACGTGATGTTTTTAATTCCACTCTGTCCATCACTGGCATTTGTAACCGAAATTGTAATAGGGTTTGTTGTCGCATTATGCCAGTAGGGAGTTATCGAATCAACCCGCGACGAAGGCTTTACTGTTTCATACCCACAGAGTGTGTCATTATCTGTAAAATATTCGACATTGCTATCATTATCCACCGCAAGACTATAGAATCGATAGTACCCATCACTGTGTGGAAATGTAAAAACCCAAGAGATAGAATTCCAGGGGTCGCTATCAACTGCAAAAAAAGTCGCATTTGACCAACTACTGTTCGTACTACTATAGAAATAATATAGAGAGACATTATACAGACCGCTCCCATTGAAATCTGTTGCTTGACCTGAAATACTAAGAGAAGAATTGCTATGCCAGTACGGGCTGATATCATCGATTTCTGAATAGGGTCGACTGGAATTATAGGCGCACTCCGTATCGTTATCAGGAATGGAGGGAGGATCCTCGGTGTTTCCTGCATTATCTAGTGCGATGCTATAGAATTGATAGAATCCTTTGACATTTGGGAAATTAAAAACCCAGGACCATGGCGAACTGTCATCTGATTTAAAGGACTCCCACGCGTCCCATGATGATGCATTATCCATCCTGTAACGATAATATAACACAATGTTTTTCAGGCCGCTGAGGGAATCACTTGCGGTAGAACAATTTATGATCACATGTCTATCAGGTTCCATGTACCAATACGGGGTAATATTGTCGACTC
>CAZGIV010000051.1:0-13103 GCA_964526175.1 uncultured Thermoplasmatales archaeon
TTGATTCATCAACGGATAGAACCTTCGCCAGTATGGTATCACCAGTGTTTAAATATTTTTCTGTATCTGCAAATTCGATCTCCCAAGGCACCTCATGAACATGTAAAAGGGCAGGGTATGGGGCATTGATATCAACCATCCAATTCGAGGTTGATGCTTCTTCTACAACACCAATGACAAAATCACCGACAATCGGGTCGTATCGTCCTTTTAATGGAATGATGTGAACAAATTTTTCTTGAATGTTGACGACTCCAAGTCGTTCTGCATAGATTTTCTTATTTTCCACAAATGTCCCCCGACCAGGCCTGAGATCAGGTATTTCACCAAGAATCTGACCCGGGATGACTACTTGACGTCCTTCATTTGACATAAAATCGATTATCCTTTTTCATAAATTTATTTTAAAATTCTTGTTTCAACGTTTCCTTTTGTGAGTGTATTGAGCCGGTCATAGAAATCTGTTTGCATACCTGCAGGTAATTTCACAACTCCAATCCATGTGCCATCTGACTGCCATTCCTCTCGTTCTAATGTGCCAAAGCTGCGGACTGCACCGTAGGCTTTCCCAACATGTTCAGGTGGGATTTTCACAGAAATCCGTGCCTGTTCCATGGATATAGGAAGAATTGGCCGAAGTTGTTCAATGATGGTTTTCATTTGCTGGTTCACTGATTTAAATGGATCGATATGTACTTTTACTTCATCCATTGCAAGCTCAATGCGGGTCCTGGGGTGTGGTGTCTTTGTTTTTGGATCCATTGCGTTCTTCATTATTAACTCAACGATTCGTTTCTTTTTTTTCTCCTGCATCTCTCGACGCTGCTCTGTTGTAAGCTGGATTTCTCCCTTCTGAATGATTTCTTTGGCGATGATTGAAATATCGGTGGTTTTAAAGTGTTTCTGAAGTGTTTCTATCGGTGCATGGGTTCCTTTTTTTGAATCGCTGAAGACCGCATCAATCGCAAGAGCAGAGAGAATATTTTCTATTTTTCCATCTAAAATATGCTCTGCCTCATGAGGATCTACCAGGACTTCAAAGTGATCTGTTCCTTTATGCAAACGCGCAATCACTGCGTTTTCTAGACTAACCAACTTTATTTACCTCCGATAGCTTTGGTCACGTAGGTCTTTGTTTCAGCAGGGGAGAGGATATGAAACTTGACACCTTTTTTTACAATGCCAATTTCAATCGCGTCAGGGTTTAACTTTCCTTCAGTGCCTTTATGTAATGCTTTTATACCAAGATCGATAGCTTCTTCTATGGATGCGTTCTCTTTATAGTGTTCCTCGAAATAGGCCATTGCTCCAGTACGTCCAGCTCCTTCACTGGCTGCTTTATATTCCATGAGCGCACCAGAGGGGTCTGTAGAGAATAATCGGGCACCGGTTTGATCTACACCAGCGATCAGCAACGCAGTTCCAAACGGTCGTACACCCCCATATTGTGTATAAGTTTGCTTAAAATCACAAATTCGTTTCACTAGTGTTTGGACCTGAATTTTCTCATTATAGGTTATCTCGTTTATCTGTGCATCTAACCTGGCTCTATCAATTAAGGACCGAGCATCGGCAACAAGACCTGATGTTGCACATCCGATGTGATCATCAATAATAAAGATCTTCTCAATGGAATCAGGCTCGATGAGTCGAGATGTAATACGTTTATCAACAATTAAAATAGCACCATCTCGAAATTTAACTCCAACCGTTGTTGTTCCACGTTTTACCGCTTCTCGTGCGTACTCCACTTGAAATAATCGTCCATCTGGGGAAAAAACGGTAATCGCTCTATCGTATGCCATATTTGATGGTTGCATTTTTTATTTCACCTCATATTTACTTCTGTTTTTCTCTCTTAACTTTCTCAATTTCAACCATGAATGCACTTTTGATGTATATAGTTTGTGTTTACGTTTCTTCTCCAGAAAAATACGATAAGAATGATAACGAGTCATACTCCTCTTTTTGTTCCCCAAATAATCTTATGAATTTGCAATGATAATCGGACCGATAATTTATCCAATAGAATCCATGACGCAAGCTTTTTTGGGTTGGTGCCCCAAACAGGTTGGAAGAAGACAGTACATATTGGGTTATATTTTTCAATAATTTTTTTCGCGTAGTAGTAATCTTCTTTGTTTTTGATGATGAATTTGAGTTGGTCCTTTTTTAAGAGATATACAATATTTCTCATGTTCATTTGTGCATGCGAGCCAGACGATGGGCATTTTATATCAAGAGAGATAAGTAACGATTTTTTACCTGCTAATTTCTTAATGTTTATACTTCCATTTGTCTCAAGGCAGACCGTATATTTTTTCTTTAAGAGATAATCAATAAGCGTTGTTATGTCTTTTTGTAGAAGTGGTTCTCCACCGGTGATACATACAGATTTGGATGAAAATTTTTTTATAGTATCCATGACCTCTTGTATACTCATTTCTTTTCCTTTTGTATATGCATAAGTAGTATCACAGTAAGTGCACCGTAAATTGCATCCGGAGGTTCTGAGAAAAACGCTTGGGACCCCAACTAATGTTCCTTCCCCTTGTATTGAGTAGAATATTTCATTTACTTTCATTTATGTGATGTATTTGAAGCCTCAATTAAAATCTTTGCTCCAGGAAAAACGTAAAATAAAAATGGGGCAATGAGATGTAAAATTATTTATAGGGGAAACTGTATTACGGGTAAGCCGTTCCAACTTTACTTGATATAGCGTACACTATATAAAATCAGTGGAACTGTGGCCCATCTCTGGGCCTGTAGCTCAGCTAGGTAGAGCATCTGGCTTTTAACCAGGTGGCCAAGGGTTCGAATCCCTTCAGGCCCGCCTTTCCTCAAAAGGAATAGAGGAGGAATATAGCATCGCAGCCCCACAAAAAAAATATTACGACATCTTAGGACATAAGCTGGTTCCGGAACATACTATTTTATCTGATAAAGAGAAAAAGGAACTGTTGGAGAAATACGATATTAAAACAGATCAACTACCACGTATTCTCGCAAATGATCCAGCTGTGATTTCTACGGGAGCAAAACCCGGACAGATAGTAAAGATTATACGGAAAAGCCCAACGGCGAAATATGCCACTGCATATCGGTTAGTGGTTGAGAGTGATACCTCTGAAAGTTTTATCTTCGCTGAGCCAACTGAGGAAGTCAGTACAGTAAGTGAAGAATAAAAGGGGAATATGAGGAGTATTTATGAGAGAACTTGTTGATGCGTTTTATACAGAAAGAAGTATCGTAAACCATCAAATCGCATCCTATGATGATTTTTTACGACATCGTCTACAACGAATTGTGGATGGAACGATCATTGGCCAGGAAGAAGAAGGAATGATACGAGGGTATATCTACCCTGAGATAGAAGGATATAAAATTAAATTTGGAAAAATCAAAGTGGGTCTTCCACAGGTAAAAGAAGCGGATGGAACAGAACGACCGTTGACTCCGATGGAAGCCCGATTACGTGATTTGACGTATGAAGCACCGATTGAACTTGAATTTATACCGGTGAAAAATGAGGTAGAGTACGAGCCTGAAACAGTTCGCATTGGTGAATTACCTATTATGGTGAAGTCACTGCGATGCAACATTTCCCAGAAAGTTTTAGAAGAAAAAATGGATCGACCTCTTTCAGACGATGATTATCGAAAGGAACTCCAACAGATGCAGGAAGACCCGTTGGATCCAGGTGGGTATTTTATTAGCAATGGGACAGAACGAGTATTAATCACAGTTGAAGACCTGGCTCCAAACAGAGTTCTTGTTGAGCGGTCAAGTAGATATGGTACAGATGTTGAAGTTGCGAAGGTTTTTTCCCAACGGGAAGGATATCGTGCGTTAACAGTCGTCGAAAAACGAAAAGACGGCATGCTCATGGTGAGTTTACCAACAACCTACGGTCAAATCCCACTCATTGTTTTGTTACGAGCCCTTGGGATGGAAAACGATAAAGAAATCGTTGATGTCATCTGCGTTGATCCAAAGATGGAGCCCTACGTACTTGCGAACATTGAGGAATGCGCCAAGGAATATAGCATAGCGACAAAAGAAGAAGCTGTTGCGTATCTCGGTAAAAAATTCGCTGGTGGACAGGCAAAAGAGTACCGGGTGAAACGTGTTGAGACAATCATGGACCGACATCTTCTCGCACATCTTGGAAACGACCCGGATGATCGGTTAAAGAAAGCTATTTTCGTGGCTCGAATGGGGATGGCTGTCTTAGAGCTTGCTCTAGGAAAAAGAGAGCAGGACGATAAAGACCATTATGCGAACAAGCGTTTGAAGCTTGCTGGGGATCTCATGGAGGACCTCTTCAGAGTTGCGTTTACCGCCTTATGTAAGGATTTAAAATATCAGATAGAACGAATCCATGCCAAAGGCAAAGAGATCAAGATCGCATCATCATTACGTTCTGATGTTCTCAGTCAACGTATTCATCATGCTCTTGCTACAGGCAACTGGGTTGGTGGTCGAGCAGGAGTCTCACAACTTCTTGATCGTACAAGTAATCTAGCGGTTCTGAGTCATTTACGCCGAGTCACTTCACCATTAACCAGGTCACAACCACATTTCGAAGCTCGAGATTTACATTCAACCCAATGGGGACGTCTCTGCCCTAATGAAACTCCAGAAGGACCGAACTGCGGTCTTGTTAAAAACCTTGCATTGACGGTAGAAATTTCAGAAGGTTTCGGAGAAAAAGAAGTAGAGGCAGTACTACGAGAACTTGGGATTAAGGAATTAACGAAACATATCACAGGCGCTCGTGTGTACTTGAACGGGGATCTTATTGGGATGCATCAAAATGGTGCAGATCTCGTCAAGAAACTGCGAGAAAGACGACGGAAAGGACTGCTGAGTACTGAAATTAATGTCACCTATGATATTGAAGGAAACGATGTGATTGTCAACTGTGATTGCGGACGTTTAAGACGACCACTGCTTGTTGTTGAAAATGGTAAACTCTTGGTAAATCAAAAAACTCTTGTTGAGTTAAAAGAAGGGAAGAAAAAATGGACTGACCTTATTAACGATGGGGCTGTCGAATATATTGATGCTGAAGAAGAGGAAAACGCACTTATCGCGTTACGAGCAGAAAATTTAACCTCAGACCATACTCATATGGAGCTTGATCCGATGTGTATTCTTGGAATTGGTGCATCACTTGTTCCGTACCCGGAGCATAATTCATCTCCAAGAATTACCATGGGCGCAGGAATGGGAAAACAGTCCCTTGGGTTTGGCGCGTCAAACTATCGTATCAGACCAGACACCCGTGGTCATCTGCTTCATTATCCACAAATGCCGCTCGTGCAGACACATCCGATTCGCTATATTAAATTCAGGGAACGTCCCGCTGGGCAGAATTATATTGTCGCTGTTGCCTCATTTCAGGGGTATAACATGGAAGATGCATTAATCATGAGCAAGTCATCGATCGAACGGGGACTTGGTCGAAGCACATTTCTCAGAACGTACAGTAGTGAAGAGAAACGATATCCTGGTGGGCAAGAGGATCATTTTGAAATCCCTAATCCTGATTGTCGAGGAGTTCGTAGTGAAAATGCGTATAATAATCTTGGTGAGGATGGATTGATTTCTCCTGAATGTAGTGCGGACGGTGGAGACGTATTAATTGGAAAAACATCACCACCGCGTTTCCTTGAAGAACCAACTGATTTTCTGACCCCGCAGAAACGGAGAGAGACATCAGTTACCGTACAACATGGAGAAGGCGGAGTTGTCGACAAGGTCATGCTATCAGAATCAGTGAACGGGTCTCGAATGGTGAAGATAAAAGTCAGAGAACAACGAATCCCTGAACTCGGAGATAAATTCGCATCAAAACATGGTCAGAAAGGAGTCATTGGATACGTGGTACCTGCAGAAAACATGCCGTTCAACGAAGATGGTATGTCACCTGATCTGATCATTAACCCTCATGCAATCCCTTCAAGAATGACCGTTGCCCATGTCTTGGAAATGATTGGGGGAAAAGTCGGATCACTTGAGGGACGAATCGTTGATGGAACCGCCTTTAGTGGGGAAACAGAAGATCAACTGCGAACAGCATTAATAAAGAATGGATTTAATCACGCTGGAAAAGAAATCTTCTATGACGGAATCACCGGGCGACCATTGGAATGTGATATTTTTGTTGGATGCATCTATTACCAGAAGCTTCATCATATGGTCGCAGGCAAGATTCATGCGAGATCACGAGGACCTGTGCAAATCCTCACAAGACAACCAACGGAGGGACGAGCCAGAGAAGGTGGTCTGCGGTTTGGAGAAATGGAGCGTGACTGTCTCATTGGCCATGGTGCTGCTATGGTCATTAAAGACCGATTACTTGATGAATCAGATATCACAATGAAATATGTCTGTAACACGTGCGGTCATATCGCGATGATTGACCGTCATGGGCGGTTACATTGCTCTATCTGTGGTGATAAGGCAGATATCCACCCGGTGGAGATGAGCTATGCCTTCAAACTACTGATTGATGAGTTGAAATCACTTGTGGTTGTACCACGTATTAAACTAGAGTCGTTGGTGTAGGGGGTAAAAGAGATGGCTGGACGAAATATCACAAAAAAGATTGGGGCGTTGGAATTTTCAGTGCTTTCACCTAATGAGATTCGTAAGATGAGTGCAACAAAGGTCATTACCGCAGATACCTACGATGATGATGGTTTCCCTATTACTATGGGTCTGATGGATCAGCGTCTGAGTGTTATTGAACCCGGGTTACGCTGTAAGACATGTGGATTGAAAGTAGGAAAAGACAAATGCCCAGGTCATTTCGGACATATCGATCTTGCGATGCCTGTTATTCACGTCGGGTTTGTGAAAACAATTAGGAATTGTCTTCGTGCGACCTGTCGGAAATGCGGACGAATCTTGCTCTCCGATAGAGAACTTGAGGAACATCGGAAAACTATTATTAAAAATACTTCAGAGGGACGCGATAATGCATATATGTTTAAGATGATTATCAGCGGCGCGACAAAAACAGACGCGTGTCCACGATGCGGGGCGATGAGTCATAAAATCGATCTGGATAAGCCTACGTCGTTCCGGGAAAACGGAAAGAAACTCACGCCAACAGAGATTCGAGAGTGGCTTGAGAAAATCCCTGATGAAGACCTCCCCTTATTAGATATTAATGTCCATTCTGCGCGACCAGAATGGATGGTCCTTACGGTGTTACCAGTTCCACCCGTTACTGTACGACCATCGGTGACTCTTGAGTCTGGCGAGCGATCAGAAGATGATCTGACCCATAAACTTGTTGATGTCATCAGGATTAACCAGCGTTTACAGGAAAACAGGGATGCGGGGGCACCTCAATTGATTGTTGAGGACCTCTGGGAGCTGCTCCAGTACCATATAACAACCTATCTGGATAATCAAACCTCGGGTATTCCACCAGCACGGCATAGATCAGGCAGACCTCTGAAAACTCTTGCACAACGACTGAAAGGAAAAGAAGGCAGGTTTAGAAGTAATCTTTCAGGAAAACGAGTGAATTTCTCCGCCAGAACCGTTATTTCACCAGATCCTAATCTAAGCATCAATGAAATAGGCGTCCCTATGGAAATCGCACGAGAACTCACGTTACCTGTTCGCGTCACCACCCAAAACCTTGATTGGTGTAAAAACCTCATTAAACAAACAGCGCAGATCGAAAAACCTGGTGATAACTACAGAGCTCGTGTGAATTATGTGAAACGATTCCGTGAGGGTGTAGAACAACGAATGAAAGTAACTGAGAAAAACGCTGATGATATCTCAGAGAAACTTGAGCTTGGTTTTATCATCGAACGGCAGCTTATGGACGGGGATATCGCGTTGTTTAACCGTCAGCCATCCTTGCATCGGATGTCGATGATGGCACATCGAATTAAGGTCATGCCCAATCGCTCATTCCGATTTAATCTTTCTGTCTGTCCTCCGTACAATGCTGATTTTGATGGTGATGAAATGAACCTTCATCTTTTGCAAGGGGAAGAAGCAAAAGCTGAAGCAGAGATTCTTATGAAAGTACAGGAGAATCTGATGTCACCTCGTTTTGGTGGTATTATCATTGGCGGCCTGCATGATCATATTTCAGGTTGTTTCCTGCTTACCTATAAAGATAAGACGTTTTCGAAAGAAAAAACCTCTGAGATATTAGCGACATTCAAATATAAAGGTAAGTTTCCTGATGTTCATGATGAAAACGGTGAGAGTGTTGTCTACG
This sequence comes from uncultured Thermoplasmatales archaeon, assembly GCA_964526175.1. Taxonomy (GTDB): domain Archaea; phylum Thermoplasmatota; class E2; order DHVEG-1; family DHVEG-1; genus SM1-50. The sequence goes on from CAZGIV010000051.1 coordinate 8,261, forward strand.
GAAGAGATATCTTCAGTGTATTACTTCCGAAGGATTTAAACATCGAGTATAAATCAAAAGCATGTTTCCACTGTGAAGTCTGTACCTCTGCCGATTGCCCCCATGGTGCGTATGTGATTGTTAAAAACGGTAAATTAAAACAGGGCATCATTGATGAAAATAGCATTGGGGCATTTAAAGGCAGGATTGTTGAGCGGATCATCAGGGATCACGGGACTGCAGCAGGAAGGATTTTCATTGATGACGTCACACGACTGGGGATTGCGGTAGTGACCGTTATCGGGTTTACTACTAGTATTGAAGATGAGGATATCCCAACGGAAGCAAAACGGCAGATTGGAGAAGGCTTGCAGAAAGCACAAAAAAAGATTAATACTCTTGTCACGGCGTATGAACAGGGTGAACTCGAGTCCCTGCCCGGTCGAAGTCTTGAGGAAACCTTAGAAATGGAGATCATGCGAGTCACTGGCCGAGCAAGGGATATGGCTGGTGAAATTGCCAGTAAATACCTCGGGTTGAACAACAGTGCTGTTATCATGGCAAAATCAGGCGCCAGGGGTTCTATGCTGAACCTGTCGCAGATGTCTGGGTGTGTCGGCCAACAAGCGGTGAGAGGTGAACGAATCTCCCGAGGATATAAATACCGGACGTTACCGCATTTCAAAAAAGGGGATCTAGGGGCAAGTGCTAAAGGGTTCGTTGCCAATAGTTACAAGAGTGGGTTGAACCCTACTGAATATTTCTTCCATTCAATGGGAGGAAGAGAAGGTCTTGTTGATACCGCAGTTCGAACCTCCCGGTCAGGGTATATGCAGCGTCGTCTCGTGAACGCTTTGGAAGACCTCAAGGTGGAAAGCGATGGGACCGTACGCCACACGGGTGGAGAAATCATCCAATTCAGATATGGTGAAGATGGAGTTGACCCCACACGAAGCACCGCAGGAAAAGCAGTGGATCTTGATCGGATCATTTATGATGTGAAACAGGAGGGATAATCACATGGCAAAACCAGTTCCTAAGAAGAATCGCACACAAAAAAAAGTGGAAAAGGAAAAGCCTGTGAAATTGACTAAGCCAAAAATCATCCCTGTTAACATAAGGAAACAACCCGTGAAAAAAGTCGCAAAGAGCAAGGTCCTAAAGCCTACGAAAAAATTACAAAAGGTTGAGAACGCTCTCGAGAAGAAAAAACCAGTAAAAAAGAAAACGAAAAAAGAAAGGACAACGTCTGAGAAAAAAAGTGAGAAGCAAAAAGAGCCGGAGCGAACGTTCCTTCCCCCGCCAATAAGAACAGTAGAAGAACCAAAAGAGTACAAGACGATACGAGCAGAAATAAACAAACTACAGAAAAATCATTTTCTTCCCATTTCCGTTATCGATGGTATCGTCGAGTATGCGGCACGAGATAAAAAAATTGAGAAGAAATTGAAAAACATTGTTGAAAAAGCACTCGAAGAATACACGAAAAATCTGATTGACCCAACTGAAGCATGTGGTATAATTGGTGCGCAGAGCATCGGGGAGCCTGGCACACAGATGACCATGAGAACATTCCACTACGCTGGTGTCGCAGAAATTAACGTTACCCTTGGGCTACCACGATTAATTGAGATAGTGGATGCTAGGTCCAGTCCATCAACTCCAATGATGAACATTTATCTTCGAGATGAGTATCGAGTAAATCCGGATTTAGCAAAAGAAATCGCTAATAAAATTGAGATAACCAGACTTACGGATGCCGCCGATATTGAAATGGATCTCGTCAATATTACTATCGCCATTAAGCCAAATAAAAAAACAATGGAGAAAAAAGGGATTACCATTGAGGATCTTTTAGAACGGGTTCAATCGGTTCGTAAGTTATCTGCAAAAATTGAAAAAGATAGCGTGAAAGTAACGTTGGACGAACCAGGGTATAAGATACTTCAGAATACGAACGAGACGTTAAAGAATCTAAAAATCAAAGGGATTGATGGGATTAAACGAGTTATCATCAGAAAAGAGCCTAATGAAGGATATGTGATCTATAGTGAAGGCAGTAATCTCAAAGAAGTCTTAGATATTGAAGGGGTTGATCCGTACAGGGTTACGACCAACGATATCCATGCGATTGCTCGAGAGTTAGGGATTGAGGCAGCACGTAACATGATTATTCAAGAGGCGTATTCGACACTCTCAGAACAGGGGTTAAATGTTGATATGAGACATATTATGCTTGTTGCTGATGTGATGACTGCTGATGGGACGGTACGAGCTATTGGGCGTCATGGTGTCAGTGGTGAGAAAAGCTCTGTGCTTTCACGAGCTGCATTTGAGATTACCGTCAATCATCTTCTTCTCGCCAGTCAGAGAGGAGAATCAGATGAGCTGAATGGTGTGGCAGAAAACATTATCGTTGGGCAACCAGTGAATCTTGGCACCGGTGCTATTGAACTTGTTATGAATACTACAAAAAAACCAAAAAAGAAGGGAAAGTAAATGGTAGACGTAAATAAAGCGTTAAAAGATGTATCAAAGAAAGGGACGATCAGTATAGGTGAAAAACAGACGAAAGCCGCAATACAAAAAGGGGCAGCAAAACTTGTTGTAATGGCAAATAACTGCCCGTCTATAACGAGTATAACGTCGCTTTCTACCGAACATAAGGTCCCTTTGTACAATTACAGTTCAACTGGTGTTGAGCTCGGTTATACCTGTGGGAAAAGCTTTGCGGTCTCCTGCTTTGCCGTGCTTGAAGAAGGGGAATCGAATATCTTACAGCTCGTGAAAAAAAGGAAATAAAGCGCATGGCAGAGATAATTCTTTCTAACGAGACCGTTCAGTACATCAATCTTGCATCGAAGTATTCAGGGGCAAGCATCAGAGATTGTGTCGTCGAGGACGACCATGTCATCTTTATCGTTGAGAAAGGACAGCTTGGTATTGCGATAGGAAGTAAAGCCAAGAACCTTGAAAAGTTACGGTTGCTTTTTAAGAAAAGCGTTAAGTTCGTTGAATTCGACGAGGATAAAACCAGGTTTGTTCAGAATCTCTGCAAACCATATGATGTAAAAAAGGTGAGCTTCGAAGGAAACGAGGATGCAAGTGTAGCGAGGATAGAAGTAAATCCAAGAGATAAGTCAAAATTGATTGGTAAAGGCGGACGAAATATTAATATGATTCGAAAAATGGCTCAACGTCATCATCGGATAAAGGATGTTCAAATTATTTAAGATGTCTCTTCTGTAGATAATACTTTTAAAGGGTATTGTATTCCAAGATGGCAGGGGGCAGAGTGTGCGCATACGGGCTCATCCTATTATTGATTTTAAGAAACGAAAGGGAATTCCGTTTTACTTTCAAAAAAGGAAGATCGTTGGTGAAGAGGGTGACACTATTGCTTCTGCGTTGCATGCCGCAGGGGTAAGGACTCTAACAATGAGTCTAAAATATGAGAGCCCTCGAGGGTTTTTTTGTGGAATCGGAAAATGTTCTTCCTGTCTGATGAGAGTAAACGGGATTCCAAATGTACGGACGTGTATCGCGCCATTAAAAGAAGGAATTCATGTTAAAATGCAGGATAAACTTGCTCAGTTACCAGACGCAGGGTTCCTTGGAGAACCTCAAAAAACCCTTAATTTCGATGTCTTAATTGTGGGTGCTGGTCCTGCGGGTCTATGTGCAGCTATTGAGAGTGCAAATCAGGGAGCAACGGTATTGATTGTCGATGAAAACCAATGCATTGGAGGTCAGTTGATTAAACAGACTCATAAATTCTTTGGCTCTAAACAAGAACGTGCTGGGACTCGTGGTATTGACATTGTAAAAGAACTAGAAAACGATTTGCAGAGTCTACAGAAAAAAGGGAAAATCCAGGTTATGACCATCGCAACAGTCATCGGTTATTATGAGAGTGATTGTGATAATAAATATCGTTTTGGTGTGGTGAAACGCTGCGAGTATCAAAGTACATTGTGTGATGTTCGATGTAAGTCAGTGATCCTAGCATGTGGTGCCATGGAGAACATGCTGTTGTTCCCGGGGAATGACCTTCCTGGTGTATATGGTGCTGGTGCTGTGCAGACACTGATGAATGTCTATGGGGTGAAACCCGGTAAGCGAGTTCTAATGGTCGGAGCAGGTAATGTTGGTTTAATTGTCTCCTATCAATTATTACAGGCCGGGATCGCTGTCGATCGGGTCGTTGAGGCAGCTCCTGTTATTGGTGGGTATAATGTTCATGCTGCAAAACTCCGGCGATGTGGTGTTCCGATACTAACCTCTCATTCTATTAAAGAAGTATGCGGTGAGAAGAAAGTCGAAGGTGCGGTTGTGATACGACTTGATGAGAATTGGAAACCAATTAAAGACTCTGAGGAATATATCAAATGTGATACAATTTGTCTTGCTGTTGGTTTGACTCCTTCGACACGATTACTTTCTCAGATTGGTGTTGACATCGAGTTCATTCCCGAAGCAGGCGGGTACGTCGCGCTCCATGATGATTCCATGCAAACGTCGGTCAAAGGTATATATGTTGCAGGAGACGCCTCAGGCATCGAGGAAGCATCTACCGCGATGATCGAAGGAAAAATCGCTGGTCTTGCAGCATCCATTCAGTTAGGTCGATCGAAGAATCGAAAGCTCTTGGAACACTATCGCGAAGAGCTTTGTCAACTTCGGGCAGGTCCCTTTGGAGAAAAGCCACGGATAGCAAAAGAAAAAATAGCAAAGCTTACGGAGGCACACTATGCAGATGTATGAGAAAACCGGAATACTTACTACTAAGGATTTACGTCTACCCTCACAGAAACAACTTGAGAAGGGGGTTGCAATCCTTGAGTGTGTTCAGGAGATCCCCTGT
>CAZGIV010000052.1:0-13010 GCA_964526175.1 uncultured Thermoplasmatales archaeon
TCTTTTTTTATTGAAATCAAAAATTCCTAGTAAGACCATGTTTTTAACTTCTCTTTTTTATGTTATTTTTTATGTGATGCACATAGAGAGAAACGAATCAGGCGGAGCTTACTTCAGCACGCTGAACACACCGAAGGAAATTTTGTTTGAGATACCATGAAAATTGGCAATTATTTATCTACCAATTCTTCAACTTCTTCTTTTCCCTCTTTCAATGCTTTTTCTTGTTCGTTATCTTCCATCAACAAAAGAGTTTGGAATTCACCAATATGCGCTTTTTCCTCTTTGGCTATGTCCAAGAGTACTGCCTTAATGTGCTCTTTTTTAGTTAATGCTGCCATTTGTTCATACAAGTTTATTGCGTCTAACTCAGCGATTATTCCCGCTCTTAGGATTTCTTTGTCTATATCCTCTGCTTCTATTTTCTCAATATTTATAGGTATTCTTGATAACATTTATTCTCTCCTCTTCTTTTGTGACGAATTTTCATTATTTTTCTTTTTTCCTTTATGGTTTTAAAATATTCTTCATTTTTACATTTCTTGTTTTCTGAATCCCAGAAATCTTTATAAAAATATTTCATTTTTAGCAGAATTCTCCCCTAATTCTTTGATCTTTTTTGTAAACTCTGTAGCAACTCTCGCATATTTAGATCCTTCTGATGCAGAAACCCATGACAGACGGAGACGATCTGACTCTAAGCCACAACCTTCAATAACCTTTTTTAACATCATAAATCGTCGACGAGTATAGTAATTCCCCTCTTGATAATGGCAATCTCCTGGATGACATCCTGCTACAAGAACACCATCTGCTCCATTTAGAAACGCCCTTAAAATTAACAGGGGATCAACTCGACTTGAGCACATCACCCGAATAGGAAGGATGGACGAGGGATATTGTGATCTGCTTGTCCCTGCTAGATCAGCTCCTGCATACGAACACCAATTACAGAGAAAAGCAAGTATCTTTGGCATAAATGTTTCATCTTTTTTCATACATATTCCTCTATTCTTCGATTTCAGTAAATTCCTCTTCTTCATACGTAAGGAGAGGAATCTTCTCCTCAATATTTTTTCCAGGGATGTACTCAAATATTTGTTGAATAGATTCGCCTACTTTTTTAAATATTATCGATAGTGGTATATCAACAGGACAGACATCTTCGCATGAGCCACATCCAACGCATGAGATGCCCATGTGTGCCAATCGTCCAAGGTGATAATATATCGTGCCTGGTGGGACTTTTAGTCCCCCTCTCCGTTTAAGCTCTGATTCATACGTTGATGGTTTATATTCGGAATCGGAAGAATCAAACTCACATAATTTGCAATAACATATTGGACAGACCGTACTGCATCCATGGCAACCAATACATCTACCGAAAATTTCTATTAATCCGTCTAATCCTTTCATTTTTGTATTTATTTCATTAAAAAGTTTTTTCTTTGCTGCGTCTCGTTTGTCATAAAATTTTTTAAGCGTCTCTTTATCAAGTTCTCGCTCTAAAAATTCTCCTTTCATCTCTTTAGCAAGTTCCTCTCCTTTTTTTGTGTTAAGAATCAAGACACATTCTTTGTCTAAATTATTGTGACCTATTAGATCAACAGTTATGTCTGCAGTGTACGGAGTAAATTCTGTACACCCTGTGCAAGCAGGTCGTAAATTTTCATTCATTTCTCCTTTTTTGACTGCATCCCAATATTGGGAGAGATTCTTTTCTATAGTTTCCTCTGCAACTATTTTCAGTGGATAAACACCACCGCACGTTGAACTGATGATATAGATATTTTCAAGACTTCCCTGTTCCCGTTTAATAAGCTCTATAAATGCTCGTAGCTCACATGGTTTAACTATAGCAACAATTGGTTCAGTTGTGCTTCCATTCAAAGTAAAACGTGATAAAAGGGTACCTGCATTCGTTGGCATTAACGGGTAAAAAGGTACCGCATCGTTGAGCTCATCTGATGTTGTAATAAGCGAATACGCTACAGACCCCTTTTGATTGATCTTCTTTAAGGTGAAAACACCTTTAACGTTCCCTTTTTCTAAAAGAAATTTTACAAATTCACGGACACCTTGTTCGGTATTTTTTGTTAATTTAAGTGCTTTAGTCATGGGCATCCTCTACTTCATGAAGTTCGTCTTTTTTATAGGTTTTTAAGGGAAGAGGCTCGCCTGAGCTTCTGCCAGCAACATAATCAAATAACCCCTGAGTTTCATCAGCAACCATACTGAATATCTGAGCAACCGGGATAGACATCGGGCATGCATCTTCACAAGAACCGCAGGACACACATGACAGACTCATATGCATCATTCTCCCCATGTGGAAAAGAGTCGTATCTGGTAAGAATCGAATGCTTCCTTTCTCTTTTGCTCTCCGGAGATACTCTCCAGAGGGATGTTTTACTTTGTCAGAATCAAAATAACATAAACGACAATAACAGACGGGGCAGACCCGCATGCAGTTATGACAATTGATGCACTGGCTGAATGTATCAAGAAGATTGTCGAGGTGACCGATCTTGGTTTTTAAATCTTTATGTGTTTTCTTTCTTTTTTTCTGTTTTTCTTCTGCATTTTCCTTAACTTTAATCTGCCAACTATCAATATTGCCGTTTAACGGTATATCGAGTTTCTCCAGGGTATCCTTTCCTTTTTTACTATTTGAAATAATAAAAAACGCATCTTTTTTTGTTCCAAGCGTTCCTATGTGAAGATCCCCGGCGATCATACTTGATTTATCACATATCTGGCATACCGGCCTCATTATAGTGTCATCCCAACTTTTTGTGGCGTTCTCAAATAGTTTTATTGCTTTCTCAGGCTCACGGATGAAATCTAAGATGGGCATCACACCCGGACAATCGATACTGATAAGAGTCATATTTTCTACATGTACTTGATCAAGTTTTGTCAGTTCAATGGTTGCCCGTATCTCACAAGGTCGCATAACAGCAGCGATCTTCATAGTTCCGTTTCCGAGGCGGGTTACACTAGAAACTGCTTTAGCGCCCTGAACTGACATAATTGGTGGAAGAGCAACAGCATTATTAAGAAGAGATTTATCTTTTATTAAGACATAAGAAAATGAATCACCAGCGGGGACTCGCATAGGGATTAGAACTGCATCAAACACACCTTGATCCATTCCCTTTTTTAGGAGATTCCTAATCGAATCTTGTATTGTTGTTTTAATAGAGAGGACCGCACCTTTTTTTTCAGAGGAAGCCGCAGGTTTAATCATTGTATTGCCGCCTTTAGTTCTTGATAAATTTGATTAAAGGTGAAATGTTTAAGAGTGATCGCACCAGAAGGACATGCAGCAACGCAATTTCCACATCCTCTGCATATCACCTCATTAACAACAGATACCTTTTTCGTCTCATTAAAAGTGATAGCGCCATAGGAACACACATCGAGACATGTTTTACATCCGATACAAAAAGATTCAGAGATAAACGAAACTTTCACTTCAGGTTCAATTTTTTTACCGGGAATGAGAGATGAAAGAATTTTACCAGTAACTGCTTCTGCTTGAATGATTGTATCAGGGATACTTTTTGGGCCCTGAGAACACCCTGCAATAAATACGCCCTGTGACGATGTTGATACGGGACCTAACTTTTCATGCTCCTCAGCAAAAAAACCTCCATCACCCAGAGAAATACCAGTAAATTCTGCAAGTCTTGCGGTATCAGCTGTTGGTTCTAAAGCAGGTGAGAGAATAACCATATCAACGTCATAATTGTTTTTACCGCTTTTTTCGTCATTATAGGTAATAGTTAGGTGTTCTCCTTTTTTCGCAATCTCAATATTTTTAGCTCGAATAAAATCGATATTTTTTCCCTGAGTTTGTTCATAAAATTTCTGGTGTGTTTTACCAGGGATACATAAATCAGAGTAAAAATTGAACACCTTTATATCAGGGATTTTATCTTTGAGATACCGAGCAAATTTAAGAGAGTACATACAACATATTTCTGAGCAATATCCTTTTTCAGTTCTACCGACACAATGGATAATAGCAACAGATTTTGGAGTTTTATTATTTTTAAGAACAATTTCCCCGGATAAATTCATCTTTTCGAATTCTAAAGCGGTAAGCACATTATCGAATTTTCCGTATCCATAGCAAGTAGTCTTATTGGGGTTAAAAAGAGTAGAACCCGTGGCGAAAACCACTGCACCAACATTAAAACTAACACTATCCTTTTCGTTAGTATTTTTTTTCACCTTTATCTCAAAATTACCAAAGAAACCAAGGATATCTTCAACTTCACTATCTGTAAAAATCTTAATATTATTGGTCTTATTTATTGTTTCAATTTTTTGTTGGATACTTATTGAACACGGGTGCATTTCTGGATATGTTTTTTCAAAATTTTTAATTAACCCACCGAGGGATGCGGTTTTTTCAACGAGGTAAATTTTTCTATCAGAATGTGCAAGCTGCAAACTTGTTTCGATACCAGCTATACCTCCTCCGACTATTAATACATCAGGGTTGCTTTCCATCTCCTTCTTTTCTAGAGGAGAATGACAACGTACTCGACCAATAGCAGCTTTCGTTAAACGTATAGCTTTTTTTGTAGCCTCTTCTTTGTCAGCTGTAATCCATACACATTGCTCGCGGATATTAGCAAGTTGGAATAAATAAGGGTTAATACCTGCATTTTCACATACTTCCATAAATGTGAGTTGATGGTCTCGTGGGGAACACGCAGCTATAATAAGATGCGTTAAACCATACCTTTTGATCTGTTCGGTAAGGTATTTTTTACCATCTTCTGAACAGAGGAGTTTATATCGTTCAACAACAACGATATCATTAAGAAATCGAACTGCCTCGATAACTTTATCGATATCAATTTTTTCAGAGATATTCGGTCCGCATTCACAAATGTAAACTCCTATTTTTCTGTTCATCTACGTCGTCCCTTTTTAATATGTTGAGAGTATTTTTCCTACCGAAGCGGCTGCTTGAGAGACCGATTCCTGAATGTTTTTTGGTCCCTGGGAGCATCCAACGATAAAAACACCAGGTTTTGATGTCACAACAGAAGAAACATTTTGATTTTCTTCTTTGAAAAACCCATACTCATCAATTGTTACCCCTAAGATTTTTGCTAGCTTTGAAGCATCACCGTTCGGCACGATAGCTGGCGCAAGAATTACCATATCTACGGTGGTACTGTTTTTTTTACCACGCTCGTCATTATATTTTATGACGATTCCTTGGCCTTGTTTTGTAATCTCTATGTCGCTAGCACGAATCAACTTTGTTCCCGTTTCTCTTATTTTTTCATAGAATTTCTGATGTGATTTACCAGGAATACACAAATCCGTATAAAATTCAGAAATCTTGATTTCAGGTATTTTCAATGTCAGATAATGATTGAACTTCAATGAATACATACAGCAAACCGATGAACAATATCCTTTAATATTTCGACCAACACAATGGATAAGAGCTGCAGATTTTGGAGTTTTTCCATTCTTTAGAAGTATCTTTCCTTCAGTGGGACCGTTTGATGCATACAGTCTTTCAAACTCAAAAGCGGTATACACATCGTCGATTTTTCCATATCCATACTGAGGAGTCTGTCTACTATCAAATGTGGTGTATCCAGTGGCTACAATAATTGCTCCAATAGTAAGCGTGATTTGCTCGTCTTTTTGATTGAAATCTATAGCCTCGAACATGCAGACTTCTTGACAAGCATGACAGTCTTTTCCATTGAAACGAAGGCAATGCTCAGTGTCGATCATAGGAACATTTGGAAGCGCACCAGCACATGGAACGTATATTGCTTTTCTTTCGCTAAGACCTTCTTCAAACTCATTTTTTAAACGAACGGGACATGGTTCAAAACAGGCATTACATCCAATACAATTTTTCATATCAACATATCTAGCCTTTTGGTGAATCTTAACAATAAAATTTCCAAATGAACCTTGAACATCTTCAACTTCTGCGAGTGTCAGAAGATTAATGTTTTTATCCTGTAGTAATTCTTGTTGTATTGGAGCTACCATGCACGTAGAGCATTCCATATTAGAGAATACGTCTTCAAACTTTATTGTAGTGCCACCAGTATATGACGTCTTTTCAACGAGATGCACTTTTCTATCAGACTTAGAAAGCATTAAGCTAGCTTCAATGCCGGCTATGCCCGCTCCAATAACCAAAATATCTGAATTGCTTTGTGTGTCTTTCATATATTCATCTTCGGTTCATAATGACGTCTTTTTCTTCATTGGGTTTTGTCCCATCTTTTTTATTTTCTCATTGAATTCGTTAACGACCTCTGCAAATCTTTGTCCCTCTGATGCAGAGACCCATGAAAGACGGAGACGATCTGACTCTAAACCAAGGCCCTCAACAACCTTTTTTAATACTGCAAACCGTCTACGAGCATAATAGTTACCTTCATTATAATGACAATCTCCTGGGTGACAGCCTGCAATTAACACGCCATCAGCACCTTGGAGGAACGCAGTGAGAACAAGAACGGGATCAACTCTACTAGAGCACATCACACGGATTGGTGTAAGAGAAGAAGGTACTTTCAACTTACTCGTCCCCGCTAAGTCTGCCCCGGCATAGGAACACCAATTACAAAGGAAACCCACGATCCGTGGTTCGAATTGTTCTGCCATGAATGGTACCTAAAATTTTGTTTTTTGTTAATATGCGACTAAAATTGTATTTGGGCTTTGAACTTCCCACCGCCTTCATCCGCGCACACAAGTAGTGTCTTATTTGTTTTTGTACACCAGGCTTTGATATCACCTGGAAATGAGTGACAATCTGCTAATACTTCAAGAATATCTCCTTGTTTTAGTTCTCTTGCTTTAATTGCTACTTTTAATATTGGCTGCGGACATTTCAAACCCAATGTATCAAGGGTATGTGTTGACATATATTCTATCGCCTCCTTAAAATTTAAAATGAAAATGTTATTTGGGCATCACTGATATCCGCCATAAATTTGGTTGCTCCAACAATTTCTATGTCGTCTCTGAATTCTTCTTTTTTCATATCTTTTGCTTCTAAAGCAAGTTCACAGAGAAGGATTCTTCCACCAAGGGACTGCACCCCTTCTACCAGTTCGGCCATATCCGGATAACCTTTTGCTTTTATTTTCTCAAGTTCTCCTTTTCGTAGCGCTGGTGCAGCACCGGGGGTAAAAAATAATATAACTTCATCACCGGAAGCTGCTGCACTCGAGGCCAATACAAAAGTCGGGTAGAGATTCTTGTTTTCTGCTCCATTACATACGATAGCTACTTTTTTGCTCATAATAAAACCTCCTGATGAGGCAATATACAGAGTGTATATAATTCTTATGGTTTTTTGTTTATTTAGAATATAAATCATTTAAAAATTATTTCATTTTGAAATATTTAAATATTCATATTGCATAAAGGCTGCGATGAAGAATCTTGACGAAATAGATAAAAAAATTATAATAATGATCAATGACAATTGGGAACAGGGAACCACAAAAATGGGAAAAAAATTAGGCATATCCCATACAGCAGTAAGATCAAGACTTAAACGTCTTCAAAGAGATATGCTAAAAGTAAATTGCAGCATAGATATTGAAAAGCTGGGTCTAAAAATGTTTTTCATTTGCTTAGAAGCAAGATTTAAGAGCAGGGTTATAAATCATGTAAAAAATTGTCCTAAAATAATTTGTTACTTCAACACATATGGAGAATATAATTTTGTAATGCTTGCAGTTGCAGAAAACACAGATACTATGGAATCAATGATAGAACAGTGTTTTTCATTTAATTTTACCAATATCACAAAATACAATGTCATGCCTATTGCTACTTCTTCCTCGTCCTGCCAGCATATAAGATTTTTCACAGAAGATGAAAAAAATAATATGAAATGCGATTTTAAAACAAATTGCCCTAGCTGTAAATCTTACAAAGAAAATAGATGCGTTGGATGTCCTTTGCATAAAGGGTATAGAGGAATACTGTAAGAGTAACAGAACTGTGATTTAACACTAATAAATATTGAAAATTATTATGAAAAACACCACCAATTCTTGTCCACCGAAGAACCATATAACCTATATTTTTTAATTATTTGTTGCGGCAGTGAATACTAAAGGTCTTACACTGTTGCTTCAGGTCCCGCAGTATTTTCAGTGGTAACTATAAGAAATCAACATCTTCTAAAATTTAAAATATGGCCCTGTTCAAGATGATTATCATGCATTAATGTTTTATTGAGCATTCTTTTAAAAACAAAACCTGCAGGTTCTATCTCCTCTTTAACATCATCAAGTTCCATATTCATATCCTCCTGATGATGTTTCGGGTACACTGAAAGAAGAGCATTTGGTTTTGAGACCCGATGCATTTCAGTAAGCAACTCCTTTCTATTGCCTACTAAATGTATTACATCATAAAGCAAGACGACATTAACGGATTCCTCTTTTAGAGGCACTTTTATTCCCTCTAATACATCTATTCTTTCAATATTCTTCAACCCCATCGTTTCAGATTTCTGTATCAATTCATCCAAAGACTCCTTGTTTTTATCAATAGCATAGACCCGTCCTTGCTCTCCAACTATCTTTGCTGCTGGAATGGCATAATGACCCTTCCCACAACCAAAATCTATAACAGAATCATTCGGTTCAATACCAATATCTATCAAAAAAATCTCACCCATTTGATCAAACCATTTCTTTATGTAATTCATGTTCATACCTTTACCTAGATTTCAATCACCTTTCCTACACCACATTCAGTATACGACTGTGGATAGAGCTCTTTTATCTCTCGTTTGTGCTGAGTACAATGACATGGGCAAATAAAATCAAATTTTTCTAAAATTGAAAAATTATTAAAGCCATGAAAACCACCAACCAAACCTATGATATCACCATATTGCTTTGCAACATTAAGAATTTCTTCGACACCTGGATGCGAACAACCAACAAGAACATACCAACCTTTTTTACCTTTGAGAACCAGCGACTGTTCATCTACTGAACCCTTAAGTCCACCCGTAGTATACACTCCTTCTGTGATCTGTCGAGAATCCTCAGCAAATATGAGATGCATGTTTTCACTAGGACTTTGCTTTGCTAATCGATAAAGGTCAGCTTCACCAACCAAAGGTGCGAGCGCTTTTAATCCTCCATTATGATCCGAGTGCTCGTGCGATATAACTATTTTACTAATGATTTTGGAATCTATGCCAAGCTTCTCTATGTTACCAAGCAAAATATTACCTCTAGCTCCGGTATCAAAAAGAATAGTTGCTCCCCCTTTTTCAAGTAAACAAGCAAATCCCCAATCAGATCGTAAACCAAATCCTTGGGTGAATATTTCATTATCATACACTATCGTCAGTTTCATTGGGGAATTTTTCCTGCATTTATTTTCTTTTTTGATACTGTTCAACGGTTTTATGTAAGGTTTTAACCGCAAGAAGGGCACAATGAGAATGCTCCTTCGGTAGCCCATCTAACTTGTTAATTAAATCCTTCTGAGTAATATCAATAGCTTCAAAGGGTGTTTTTCCTTTTATTATCTTAGTGAGCATATTTCCACAAGCAATCGAGCCACCGCAACCATCTGTCCAAAAACGAGCATCACTAATTATTCCATTTTCTATCTTGAGGGTTATTTTCATGGTATCACCACAAGGACCCTTGATCACTCCAACTGCATCTGGATGCTCAAGAACCCCAAAATTGATAGGATTACGATACTCTCTGATCACTACTTTTGAATATATTTTTTCTTCGTCAAGTTCAATTTTCTTTTGAATTTTTTTTACCATATTTTCTAGACTATCTTCAGCCATAATGCTACAGCACCTTCTGTATCCTATTCCACATTTCATGGATCTCATGGGATAACTCTGCATCTGAAAACTCTATAACACTTTGTTCCTTAATCATTGCCTTAGTCATCATATTATCATAAGGGAGTTTCCCCACGAGCGGTATATTATTCGTTTTACAATATTTTTCAATTATTTTTGTGTTCTCAGGGTTGATAGTATATTTATTGATGCAAACGGTTGACGGGATGTTAAAATGGTGGGCAACCTCTTGTATTCTTTCTAGATCATGGATTGCTGAAAGTGTTGGTTCTGTGACAATCAATACAAGATCAACACCTGTTATTGAAGCGATAACTGGGCATCCGATACCGGGCGGGCCGTCAATAAGAATCAAATCTTTTTGTTTTTCCTCAGCAAGATGTTTCGCATTATTTCTCACAACAGTAACAAGTTTCCCTGAAGCCTCTTCTGCGGTATTTAACATCGCATGAGCCATTGGACCAAATCGTGTTTTAGAAAGATACGCAAAACCTGAATCCCTGTCAACCATTCTGATAGCATGAACAGGGCAAATATATGCACAAACGCCACATCCTTCACAAGACCCTTGGATTAGATTAATGTCTTTATCAATGGCATCAAACCTGCAAGAATCATAGCATTTTTTACAGTCAGTACATGTATCCTTGTCAATTTGTGCAATCTTTGAACCATGGAACACGATAGTTTTTTTAATCTCAGGTTTAAGTATAAGATGAAGATCAGCAGCATCAACATCACAATCAGCAAGAACTGCATTCTTTGCAAGAGAGGCTAACGCGGCAGTAATCGATGTTTTTCCTGTTCCACCTTTTCCACTAATAACCGTAAGCTGTTTCAATGTGCCACCTCGTTTTGGAGTCTCTGAAAAAGATTTTGAAACCTTATACACCATTCAGGTAATTCTTTTACAAATGGAATGCCCTTTGAATAAAGATAAGCAATCTTTTCATTATGAGGAATTTTCATAAGAACAGGGATTTTTTCATGCTGGCAATAGCATTCAACTCTGTTATCACCAGAGCCATCGCGATTGATGATTACTCCAAAAGGAATAGATAAATGTCTTACAACATCAACAGCAATCTTAAGATCATGGAGTCCAAAGGGAGTCGGTTCAGTCACAAGAAGACAATAATCTGAGCGGCGTATTGTTTCGATCACTGGACAGGAGGTACCTGGTGGCGCATCTAAAATAACGTCTTTTGTTGTATCGATTTTTTTCTTCAGAGATCGAAGAAGAGGAACAGCCATAGCTTCACCAATGTTTAAAACACCCTGATAAAAATCAACGACACCACGGGTTCCATGGTCAATGGTTCCAATGACTCGTTTCTTCCAAGTGATTGCATCTCTTGGGCATACCAGAGCGCATCCTCCACAGGAATGGCATAACTCTGGAAAAATAAGGACTTTCTTTGGCACTACTGCAAGAGCGTGATACATACAAAAATCAGCACATTTCCCGCAGTAATCACATTTTTTCACATCGATAGCAGGAGTATCAACGGTAACATTCTCATGGGTATCTATCGTTGCTTTGAGGAAAATATTCACGTTTGGTTCCTCAACATCACAATCGACAAGCTGAGCTGTATCTAGACTTAATGCAAGATTTATGGCAACTGTTGTTTTTCCAGTCCCACCTTTTCCACTAGCAACTGCGATTATCATCGTTATCAAAGCTCCGATCTGTCCACCGCTTTGAGGGAATTAGGAAATCGCTTTCGAGCAAGATCAGAATATATTTTTTTGTATTCAGTCCACTGTTTCGTATAGTCTGAAGTTATTTCTACCACCACCTTTGCTGGTATACCTACTGTGACTGCCGTATCTGGTATTTTTTCTTTATTTTTCACTACAGCTCCTTCTGCTACAACCCCCCATTCATCGATCTTTGCGTAATCGCTGACAATTGCGCACATATCAATGATTGCCCAATCATGAATCGTGGCGTTATGGATAATTGCAGCATGGCCTATGGTCACAGAATTTCCGATGATTGTTTTTTCATTGGACCGGGCATGAATAACCACGTTTTCATCTATAGCAGTATCATCACCAATTCGTATCGACCCGTAATCTCCTCGAATACGAGCCCCTGGTCCAATGTAGCAGTTTTCTCCAATAGAAACATCTCCAATGACGTCTGCTGAAGGGAAAATAAATGTACCTTTTCCTATGCGTGGTTTCTTGTTTTCAAACTCGTAGATTGACATAGAATCATCCTTGCCCGTCTAAAGAGAGGTCTCATTATCTTGACCATGAACTGTGATGATTTTTATAGTTCGTTATCTATTTGCAATGTTCACCATGATGCTCATGATGATGTTCATCACGAAATGCATGCCTACCACAGGCATCACCAATGCCTGCTTTTTTGAGCTGCCCTTGTCGGAAGGCAGAAATCGCATCTTTCACTGTCCCTGAGGCGCCAATATATACGTCAATACCAGTCTCCGAAAACATACCAATAGCACGTTGACCCAATCCCCTGCAGACAAGGACATTCACACCTTCTTTTGTCATAATCTCAGGCGGATATCCAACCCCGCCCATATGTTCACTTGTATTTGGTACTACCTTGACTTCATTGGTATCAAGATCCACAATCGTATAGGTTGGTACTCTGCCGAAGTGTTCACCAATAGTTTCATCTAATCCGTTATTCCCATTTGTCGGTATACATATTTTCATAGATTTTCCCTTCTTTTTATTACCCATGCCAAAATGACTCTCCACGCTAGGAGTGTTTGTCTCTTTAAGTTCACCTTTTTTATATTTTTCCACAATGTCTTTTACAGGGCCATTAACCCCCGTGATCACGTTTATTCCTGCGGCTTGTAAGGTTTGAAACGCATTTGGTCCGATGTTTCCAGTAATAACAGAATTAACGCCTGATCGAACAACGGTCTGCGCTGCTTGAATGCCTGCACCACTTGATGCCGCCGTACTTTCATTCGAAATAATTTTTATCGTCATCGTTTCCGTGTCAATGATCAAAAAATATTGACATCTGCCAAAACGTGGGTCAACATCTGCGTTCAAATCTTTTCCTGTTGAGGATATACATATTTTCATTATTTCCCTCCATTTGTACCAAATTCATCTAATGCTTTTTGTACTTCAACTATATACGTCA
>CAZGIV010000053.1:0-12863 GCA_964526175.1 uncultured Thermoplasmatales archaeon
CCGGCCCACAGGGAGGTATAGTTCTTTCAGATAATAAAGCAAACACTGACGATGAGAAAGCATTCTTCCGAAAACTAGGTTTTGGGGTTTTCCCCGGGGTCACCTCTTCGTATCATTTGCATCATGTTGCGGCCAAAGGAATCGCTTTTGCAGAACACCTTGAGTTTGGGGAGGCATACGCAGATCAAACCATTAAGAACGCAAAGCAGCTTGCGCAAGCATTACATGAACAAGGGTTTAAAGTCTTCGGGGAGAGACTTGGTTTTACCAAATCGCATCAAGTCCTGGTAGAAATAGGCCCCGGAAAAGGAAAGGAAGCATCGAAAATCCTTGAGGATGCAGGGATTGTTACGAACATGAATATGATCCCAGGGGATGCCGACCCGCTTAATCCCTCAGGGCTTCGGTTAGGTACACCAGAGCTTACGCGTATCGGGATGAAAGAAAAAGAAATGGATGATGTCGCAATATTCTATGCTCGGGCACTTCTGAAAAAAGAAAACCCTAAAAAAATCAGAGACGATGTAAAAGAATTCCGGAAGGACTTCCAGGAGCTTTGCTATTGTTTCAAAGAAGGATTCCGGGGATATGATTATTCTAAGTTGATCTAACATGCGGGTCGCACTTTCAGGTACCCCCGGAACCGGAAAAAGCGCGGTTGCGACACAACTCCAGAAGAAAGGTTATCGCATTATTCGATTACACGAGCTCGCAAGAGAGAACGCCTGTATTGATGGGATAGATAAGAAAAGGCACTCAGAACTTATTGATATGGATAAATTACATAAACACATCAAGAAACATTTTACCACAAACGATCTTGTTTTTTTCGAAGGACATATCGCTCATCTTCTTAGAATCATGGAAAAAGTGATTATTCTTCGTTGCCATCCGATTGAGCTAAAAAAAAGGTTACTGAAGAAAAAATGGATTGGAAAAAAAATCCAGGAGAACATAGATGCGGAAACCATTGATGTGATCCTTTGCGAAGCTGTAGAATATCATCCAGCGAACAATGTTTTTGAAATCGATACAACGAAAAAAACCATCGAAGAGGTTGCTGCCTCAATCATTGAGATTGTGAACAATAACTTTCAACCGACAAAACCATATACTATAGGACAGATTGATTGGTCAGAAGAAATTCTTAAAAAGAATCCCGTGTAGGAGCAGTTATGGTATTGGATAAAACACGAGAAAAAGTAGACCCGTTATTGACGGTGATTGCACGGCGGTTCTCTCATATTAATCCTGATATCCTTACGTGGCTAGCACTTATTTTCTCTCTTATTGCTGGAGGTTTTTTTTATTTCTCAACTCCAGCTAGTGAGTTAACAAACTTCTTTTTATTTTTTGCTGCATTATTTGTATTACTCAATGGATTATTCGATGCAATCGATGGGAAGGTAGCAAAATTAACAAACAAGGCAACGGCACGAGGGGATTTCCTTGATCATGCGCTTGATCGGTACGCAGACGTCTTTATGGTTGGTGCACTTGGATTAAGTTCGTGGTGTCGACCCCCTATTGGGTTACTTGCAATCGTGGGTGTGTTATTGACGAGTTATATGGGGACACAAGCACAAGCAATCGGCTATAAACGCGATTATTCTGGGTTATTAGGCCGAGCAGATCGACTTGCATTGCTTATCGTTTTCCCGATTATCCAACATATTGCGCTTCGTGTTCCGCTTCAGTTACCTTGGAATATTACGATTATTGAGGTGGTCTTGGTTTATTTTGCTGTTGTCGGAAACATCACTGCGATTCAACGTTTCTATATCACTTTACGATGGTTTCAAAATGGATATTATAAGAAAAAATAGGTAGAGATTTTTTTCGCTCATGTATCAAAATCACTTAAGTTGTACACTAATGATTAATAAAAAAAAGGAAAAGGCATTCATATTTTTATTACTTTATATCATCTTGATGATTTGGAAAAAGGAATCTCGTATGGATGGAGGAAAGGGAAAACATTAAGGGGATTTAATGAAGAATAAGACCCTTCCTCCTTTTCTCGAATAATAGAAAAGTTACATCGATATATAAAATTTTCTACGATTTTTCATAACGTTTGTAACAAAACAGAGTTATAACTTCGATAGACCGAAGAAACATTTTCTTGTTTTTATTGAATCGTTCTTGAAACAATATTGTTTCAATCAAAAATATGTAGTTGAATGGAAGATACATCTTTTTTGAAGAATGTATTTTACATTATTTGAAAAAAAGTATATCATATGTAATTTTTTCATATTCTTTTAAGTATATTCAAGAAATTATTATATATTTTTTCTGAGGAAAAAATGAGGGGAACACCCTTGAAATGACAATCTTCACAAGTATAACCTCGAGCAAAATACGGCAATCTTGTATTCTCCAAAATCATAGAGTGGGTATTTTTACTACCGCATAAGGGACAGGCTATTATCTCCATTATATCATCAATGCTATGAATTAGCATAGCATATATTTAAACCTTATGTCAATTCAGGACCAAAAAACTACATTTTCAGGGTCTTTCCAAAAACCAATCTCTCTTAGCATATCTATCTATCTGCTAAAAATTAAAGTACGACAGCATGTTATGCATCTTAGGAAAACATGGATACAAAACAGAAAAACGCAGTTCTTATTTCACTTGAAGATTCTACATCAGAGATTATCCAGCTCGCAAATACACTTGGGTATACAATCCTGAAAGAGTTTATTCAACACAGAACAAACCCAGACGTGAACTTCTACATCGGCTGCGGAAAAGTAGATGAAATTAAAGATTTCCTCAAGAACACAGAAGAAACGGTCGATCTCGTCATTGTCAATGGAGAACTCAAACCATCACAATGGTTCGCCCTGGAAAAAAAGTTAGAAACCAATGTCAACGACCGCATACGACTCATCCTTGCCATCTTCGAAGAACACGCAGAAAGACAAGAAGCGTTCCTTCAAGTAAAACTCGCACAGTTACAATACGAAAGACCCTATGTCAGAGAACTGATACATCGGACAAAAGCAGGGGAACACCCTGGACTTATGGCAGGAGGAGAATACCAAGTTGATGACTACTATGAGATGATCAAACGACAAACAAAAAAAATAAAAGAAGACCTCCAAAAAATAAGGGAAAACAGAGAACTACAGAGACAGACCAGATCGAAAAGCGGATTCTACTCAGTCTCTCTAGCTGGGTATACCAATGCAGGAAAAAGCAGCCTTATGAACCTGCTTTCAGGAGAAAAAGTAAAAGTCGAAGAACAACTGTTCTCCACTCTTTCAACAACAACCCGAAGCATTACTGCAAAAAACAAAGAAAAAAAAATACCTATCCTACTCACTGACACGGTCGGTTTTATCGAAAACCTCCCTGCATGCATCATCGATGCATTCCATTCAACCCTCGAAGAAATTGAGCTTGCAGACATCGTTGTCCTCGTTGTGGACGGCAGTGAAATAAAAGAAGTTGTTGAAAAAAAACTTCGCGTTTCGATAAACGAATTACGCAATATCGGTGTTGGCGCACCCATCATCATCGCGTTAAATAAAATCGATCTTATTAGCAACAAATCCCTTAACAACCTCAGAGAGAATCTAGAAAACACCGGTTTGCTTGAAGACTATAGCGTTGTGAATATCTCTGTTAAAGAACAAAAAAATATCGATGAGCTACTCCAAACGATATACGACTCTTTACCTCATATGGTGAAATTAACGTTTCAACTTCCACTTGAGGAAAAATCACAAGCATTTATCTCTCAATTGTATAGAAAAACCAAGGTTACCAACATAACCTATGGAGAGGTAATTACGGTAGACATCGAATGTAACGAAAAAATAAAAGAAAAACTTATTGCTGCCAGTCGAACCATCCAAGGGGAACCTCTCGGATAAAACAAAAATCTTATACGTCACATTGTGTTTCATGCAAAAAGGGAGAATGTTTATATGAATCTAAAAAACCAGGTAAATCTACAGCAAGTAATACTCCTAATAGGACTTATCCTTTTTGGAATCATCGGACGATATGTCCTTTTTGGAATGGGCATACAACCGTTTCCGAACTTTGAAGTCATTATGGTGGTGACGTTTCTTGCAGTAATGCTCATTCGATCGCCACTCGCACTCATCGTTCCTCTAGTCAGCATGATCGGCAGTGATGTACTAATCGGAAATCCGATTTTTGTCGGAGATCAAATGAACAGAATTGTTTTATTTACCTATTCAGGTTTTGCCATCATTGCTCTGATCAATCTATTCAACAAGGATCGACTCTGGAGAAACGTTGGGCAACTGCGTCTCAAAAGCATTGGGCTGGTAGCTGGTCTTGGTGCTGGATATGTTCTCCTCTACGACATCTGGACAAATATGGGATGGTGGTACCTAATGTACCCCCATGACGCCACCTCACTTGCCATGGTATACACCGCAGGATTGCCGTTCATGCTCTATCATCTGATCTCCGGGGTTGTGACGTTTTGTGCCATAGGACTACCTGTTATCCTCTACGTTGCGAAAAAGAAGGAGAACATGCAACTCAAACCATTCAAGTTAACAACAATCTATAAGATTCCTGCAGTACTCCTCGTCATCGGTCTTATAACACTCTCGTTTACAGGAACAGCTGTAAAGGTTCCACAAAAAAGTGAGATATGGGTTGAGAAATCGAATCTAACAAGCGTTCGGATAACTATTATAGATGATGGCTGGACCATCAACGATAACCTGGTTGCCTACCAAGGTGACACAGCATTTTCCCTTTTAGAGCGATGCTCAGAGAACAAAGGATTTACTGTTGAATTTACCTATTATGCGCAATTTGATTCCACGTTGGTCAATTCCATTAACAATGCCGTTGGTGGAACAGATGGAAAATATTGGCAATACTACATAAACGGTGAACTCCCAACCATTGGTGCTGATAAATATATACTCAAAAACGGCGAAGATCTAACCTGGAGCTTTGAAGTACCACCAAGTTAACCAGAAAAAACCTCTCTTCTTTTTTTTAACAATTTTTTTTATCAAGGTTCCTAATTTTATTACGAATCAGTGTAATCGCAAGAATAACAAAAAGAAACGCAAGAACCAGACCTGTTACCAACCCCATGAAATCATAAGAAAGCAGAAAATTATAAAACCCATGCATGAAAATCGCTAAGAAAAAATATGGCAGAACCCTGAGGAAGGATGAATGCTTCATAACAGTCTTTCCATACCCATATCCTGTTAATGCAGTCGCCGATGCATGAAGCAGACAGCCCCCCAAACTTCGTGTCGCCATTACCACTAAAAATATGATGAACCCTTCAGATAAATTACTATAACCATACAGAAGATTTTCTGTAGCAGAAAAACCCAATCCTGCAACAGCTCCGAAAATCAAACCGTCTTCCAATTCAGTGAGATTGTCTTTTACCGATTTGAGATGTAACGCAAGTGGTTTGGTGAACTCTTCCACAACCGGTGCGATGACAACCGTAAGAAGAAAAGGGGTCATACCACCCTGAGACAACGAATACTGTAACGGTATTTCCAAGATGATTTCCAGAATCAGCGATGCGACAATTGCAATGGTTGCACCCCAAATGAAACATAAAAAAATTGATTTCCATTGTTCACGATGGCAATGTTCTGTGTTACGTATCCATATGGTATACAGCAAAGGGGGAAGAAACGATAGAAAAGCAAGGAGCACCCACGTGATAATCGTCGTCATTAGAACAATAAAACACGAGAGTGTTTATTATATTTTTTAGAGCTTGTAGTAATATTCACCATTTTGTTTCTGTTGGCGGTCCATGTAGGAATCAGGTTTGTTGACTCGAGGTCGTTTGGTCTCCTCATCCCGTCTGAAGGTGATATCGACATTTTTTAAGAAACGGTTCATCCCCTCATGAAGACTGTATGGCCCCTGCGCGCGTCCCTCTTTCCCCGGTTGACCATCAAACACGATTAACGCATCGCTTACCATATCAATGAAATACACATCATGGTCGACAACCATTGCGGACTTCCCTGATTTTTCTATCACCCGACGTAACATTCGGGAGACAATCATGCGCTGTTGGCTGTCAAGGTACGCTGATGGCTCGTCAATAAGGTAGATATCTGCCTCTTTCACAATCGATGCTGCTATAGCAACCCGCTGGAGCTCCCCACCTGATAAGGTCATGAGCTCACGGTCTAAAAGATACTTTAAATGAAGCGCGTCATGAACCTCAGCTTGGAAGAACGAAGAGGTCAATAGTTGTGGTGCGAATTTCTCAAAATATTCTTGGACTGTTCCTTCAAAATCAGGACTGATGTATTGGGGCTTAAAACTGATTTTTAAATCATATTCAATGGCCCCTTTCGTTGGTTGAATCACTCCTGCAAGCATTTTAACAAAGGTTGTTTTACCAATCGCATTAGGACCAACGACCCCAATGAGTTCCCCTTGCCGGATGGTTCCACGTTCAACATGAAGGGTGAAATCCTCAAATTCTTTTGTCAGGTTATCATAGGAGATAAAAATCCGGAGACCTTGTTGTGGTTTGGGGGGACTTGCAAAAAACTCGATTTTGGTTCCAAAACGAATGTTTTCTTCCTTCAGATAACCAGACAGATAGGTGTTAATCGCATGGCGTACAGCACGAGGAAACGTAACGACACCATACGCACCCTCTGTCCCATACATGATATGGACATTCTCACATAACAAGTCAAGAACTGCTAAATCATGTTCAATCACCAGGACTTTTTTCTCCTGAGCAAGTTCTTGGATGATACGAGCCACCTTGAGCCGCTGATAGATATCAAGATAAGAAGTCGGTTCATCAAAAAAATACAAATCAACATCCTTAATCAGAGCAGCTGCGATAGACACCAGTTGAAGCTCCCCACCAGATATCGTTCCTTTTTCTATTTCTTTATCCAAAAGATTTCCAATACCTAAACTGCGCACCACGGAGTCAAATTTACCGATGGTGTCTGCGTTCATAAGCACATCGCGTATTTTCCCTTTGACGATTTTTGGTAACTGATCGACGTACTGTGGTTTTAGAACACAGGTCATATTCTTCTCTGCAAATGACTTGAAATGATCGTACAACTCAGATCCTGCATAATACTCAAGCACTGGTTCCCATGATGGTTTCTTCTTTTTGTAATCCCCAAGGTTTGGAACAATTTGCCCGGCAAGGACTTTTATCGCAGTTGTTTTCCCGATACCGTTCTGCCCAAGAACACCAACACAACTCCCTTTTTTAGGGATAGGTAGCCGATAGAGTCGAAATCCGTTTTTTCCGAATTGATGAACAAGATCTTCTTTGAGTTCTTCAGCAAGTCCGATGATCTTGATTGCTTCAAAGGGGCATTTATTGATGCAAATGCCGCAGCCGACACAGAGTTCTTCAGAGATAATTGGTCTTCCATCCTCGCCCATGATAATTGTTTCATCGCCAGCGCGTACGCGAGGGCAGAATTTAATACATTCCTGCGCGCATCGCTTTGATGTACATCGATCTTTTAATACGATTGCGATTCTCATAGCGGTGAACATCGACAAGATACACGTTCTTAAAAGGTTTTTTATCTTATCAAGACCTGAAATGAATTAAAAGAAAAAACAATATCACATTGAGAAGGTGCTTCGTGATGGAGATTAATTTGTTCCTTTGGCCGATGCTCGTCCCAATGCTTCTGCCGTTATTCTTCTGCATAAAATTCAAGAAAGAAACGTTTTTCGAAATCGTTACGATAACTCTAATAATGGTGCTAATTGTACTGCTCTATTGGCCGTTAGTTACCAGTAATATTTTTTCATCCTATACCTATGTTGGGGTAAAAATCCTTCTCTTTGTGATTCTTCCTATTGTTATATTCATATTGATAAAACGGAACACCTCACCTCTGCACATAGCGGTATATGGAATTAGAAAAGAGAAGGTAAAAAAAAGTATTGTGTGGTTTGTTCTTTTGCTACCAATTATGCTAGTGATAACAGGATTGATACAGTATTACCATGGAGTGGGTTGGAATGCAGAACTGATCCCTGGTGTCATTAGTTTTTTTGAGGCGTTTACTGAAGAGTTTTTTTTCAGAGGCATCCTTTTCATATTCTTACTACAGAAGAGCACTATGAAAATCGCTTATGTAACATCGTTCGCAAGTTTTACATTAATGCATCCGCAAAACCTAGCAACGATTTTTATTATCGGTACAATCATCCAAGGTATTCTTACTCTAGAAATAACGCGGAGATCCAACAACATCATTGGTGCATGGCTGCTACATGGGAGCAACCGGCTTTTTGAACTTGTACTGCTACCGTTGCTGATGTAACAAGGTTTTTAATCATCGTCCGAACGAATGCCGAGATGACCCTCGAAATGAATGGCTCCTTGGCTCAAACCGTCGCATAAATGGCACTTTTCGAAAATCAGGGATATCTGCTCGTTCTATCTGGAAATCGTCATTTCTTTGCACCCGTCTGAAGTTATCATGATCTCGTTCGGTTAATAGGGTGACTGCTTTTCCTTTTGCTCCAGCTCGTGCAGTTCTTCCAATCCGATGCACATATTCAGTCGGTGTCTTTGGGACGTCATAGTTGTAGATATGCGTGACGTTTTTGATATCAAGACCTCGGGCTGCAACATCAGTTGCTACCAATACCTTGGTTTTTTGAGTTTTCAACGCATCCAATGAGCTTGATCGTTTTTGTTGTCTCATCCCCCCATGGATTGCAGAGGCACGGATGCCTTGACGGGCAAGGTTCTTTGAGACCGCATCAGATTCTCTGCGTGTCCCACAGAACACAATCGATAACCCATCGGTATTACTATTCAGTAAATGAACAAGAAGAGAAAACTTCTGGTTCTGCTCGTAGATATCATAATACACCTGCTTCAATTTGCTATGATCGACAAACGATTGTGTCTTGATGATTACAGGATTTTTCAGATGTTTCCTTGCAAGACGATGGACATCCTCTGATATCGTGGCGCTGAACATCAGTAACTGTCGTTGCTGAGGTATCTGTCGGATGATGTCTTCGACATCGTCGATAAACCCCATTTCGAACATTTTATCGGTTTCATCTAGCACTAGAACTCGAATGTTGCGTAAATCAATGGTTCCCCTACGAAGATGATCTAGCATCCGTCCAGGAGTCCCGATAACGATTTCAGATATACGAATGTCGCGTATCTGTGGTCCTATGCTAACACCACCATAGACACTTGTGGTCCGTATCCCAAGGGCTTTTCCAAAATCCCTAAAGACATCAGTTACCTGAATGCATAGTTCTCTTGTTGGAGTCAGAACGAGCGCTTGAAGGCCTCTTCCGGGTGTTATTTTGTTTAGGATGGGAAGACAGAACGCCAGTGTTTTTCCTGACCCGGTTTCCGCTTGACCAACCACATCCTTATCTTGGATGATTTCAGGAATGCATTTTTCTTGGATTAACGTCAGTTCCTTGAATTCTTGTTCTTGGAGCTTTGTTAGGAGTTTAGCATGTATGTTAAGTTGTTCACATTTCATTGTTTTCACCTTATTATTAAATCTTGGTTTTCTTTTTTTTGTTTCTTCTTATCACTAATCGAGAATTCTTTGTTTCAATTTTTTTGAAAAAAAGTATCTTCAGATTTGTTGTTGTCGAGAATCTTATGCCTTCTTTACGTTTTTTGCTTGTGGTCCTCGATCTGATGATTCGACTTCAAACTCAACTGCATCTCCTTCGTTTAAAGATGCTTCCATTGGGAGAGCAGTCCGATGGACGAAGACTTCTTTCCCATCGTCACATTGGATGAATCCATATCCTTTTCGTGCATTATACCATTTTACATTTCCTTTCATACTATTCACGTTTTCCTTAGATTATATCTAACTTTTTTTAAAAGAACAAAAACAAAAAGATTTCGAACATTCGAATAAGCGATATTGTGAAACTCTTATTTCTATTCCTTTCTACCCTGCTATAGCCTTCGCGCCTTTATATAGTTTTTCACAGAGATGGTTGTAGATTTTTATCATATTCCTTGAAAGAAAACAACTACATCACGATACGAATATCTAGTTTTTGCGCAAGTTCTTTGTATCGATTCCGAATCGTTACCTCAGTAACTCCGGCAATCTCTGCAACCTCTCGTTGAGTCCTGCGTTCACCACAGAGAACTGACGAAATATATAAGGAAGCAGCAGCAAGCCCCGTGGGACCCCGTCCGCTTGTCAGCTCCTGGTTCGCTGCATGCCCCAGTATCTCTAATGTTTTTATTTGAACATTGTTGCTGAGTTTTAATTCGCTGCAGAATCGTGAGATATAATCTTTCGGTGCAGTCGGCATCAGTTTTAATTCCAGTTCACGGGAGACATATCGATAGTTTCTGCCAATCTCTTTTCGTGGCATCTGTGCGATTGTACTAATTTCGTCTAATGTCCGTGGAACATGACATTGTCGGCAGGCTGCATATAATGAAGCAGCAGTCATCCCTTGAATGCTACGTCCTCGCACTAAATTCTTCATGGCCGCTTTTCGATAGATTACTGCTGCGGTTTCTCGTACAGATCGTGGAAGACCCATCCCGGAGGCAAGTCTGTCTATTCCGGATAGAGCAAGTGCTAAATTCCGCTCAGTCGCATCGCTGATCCGAACACGTCGCTGCCATTTTCGTAGTCGATATAACTGTGCCCGGTTTTTTGTTGGAATGGATTTCCCGTACGCATCTCTGTTTGTCCACCCTATTGTTGTACTCAGTCCTTTATCATGGATAGTATAGGTCATTGGAGATCCCGTTCGAGATCGTTTCTCCCGTTGTTCGTTATCAAATGCACGCCATTCTGGGCCATGATCAATGATATCTTCATCAACAACAAGTCCACAACCTGAACAGACTAGTTCTGCTCGAGAATAATCCTTACTTAGATGTCCACTTCCACATTCAGGACAACAGATAATTTCTTCTATTTGTTGCTTATTTTTTTTCGTCAAATCAAATCAACCCCCACATCTCTTTTTCCAGAACTCCACCATTTGGTAATTCCTTTGAGAGGTTTTTACCGTTTCAGTCTTCACTATTTTAAGACTGCTGTGAAAGAACAAAAATAAAAAATCTCATACATTTGGTTCAACGTAAATGTGAAACTCTTATCTCCATTCCTTTGTATAGGAGATATGGGTCTGTGGCCTTTATATTGTTTTGCACTGAGTTGTTCGGTGTAGTTTATATGTTGTTGTAAAATAGAAAGTGGGAGAAACAGATAGACAATCAATAAATAATTCGAAGGTATAAGATTTTAATCAAAAACTATATAGATATATCTATAATTATTATATTTATATGAAAGAAAAAGTACTTGTTGTTTTAATTTTTGCGACAGTACTTGCCTCTCTGATTATTACATCGATACCAATAAATATTAGCGCAAAAAGAACAGGTAGTTTTTATGGAGGAGATGATCAATTAATAGGAGATTCTCCAAATAATTGTATACTTAAAGATAATAGAACAGACTTTATCCTTCCGCAGAAAACACAAGTGAGTTTTGCCGCATTTACTGATACTCATATAGGAACGAGATATCAGAATCCTCTTTACAGGACGGCTGGTTATCTCGATAACCTCGGAAAGGATTTGGTAAATTCCACGAATCTCCTTGATTTTGCAATACATCTTGGGGATATCGTTCACCATAATACCGCCCAAGTGAATGGAAGAGGTTTACCCTGGTTCGTGAACCAATATAAGGATAATTTGAAAGCGTTTCTCATATCTCATATTCATATACCGTTCTATTGTGTCATAGGAAATCATGATGTGAATGATTATCAGATGAACAGTGGTGACCCCCATAATCTCACCAAATCATTGATCGACGAACTTAGCTTGAACAACCCAGTATACGCGATGATGTACGATGGCATCCTCTTCCTTATTGTTCCAGAGTTAGGGTACATCACATGGACTCACCCTGTTGAATACGAATGGATCGAATATATGACAAATCTGTACCCAAATACGACTACCATTATTCTCTGCCATCAAGCAATTGAGGATACCACTAAGGAAGAGCGTAATACACCGTATTGTGGGAAGCAGGATATGGATTGGTGGACGACCCTCTTTCAGAATAACCCACAGATTAAAATGTGGATCAATGGTCACAATCACTTCCCCGCCTGGTATGTCGGAGATCGAAGTACAGGAGAAACAAACCCGATCCAGATATTTGGGCATGAGATGGTGTTTTCTGCTCCGTACCCCCAAATGGACTGGACGCTTCAACAAGAGGTGAATAGAATTGTTATCTATAATATTACCTCATCAGGTATTACTACCGGTGTTTGGGAAAATACTGGTCAGGGTGGCCACTGGGGGTCAGATTATATTCATTCATGGAATGTCTCAACTACCTTTAATCAAACTACTGAAAATTGGTATTCATTTCCGATGTTCCTCCAAGATAATGAAACACAATTCACGGATATGAAATTGTTATCCCCGGATATCACCTTGCAGCTGATCGGCACCGTGCCAATGGAGCTTTTCTTTGATTCACGTATGGAATCACCCAGTAGCAACGATAAGATTCAAGAGGTGATTCTTGGGTTTGGGAATGACCGATCAGGGAATGTGAAGTGGACTGATCCTGGTATGCAGGTCCATGGACCTACTTGGATTACATTTCCTGAGAAATATCCTCATGAGGGTTTACAGGAGGATGGGCGGAGCGGACAACCGTACCACTCGTTTCCAATGGGGACGATATGTGCTGCTGTCCCTGACCAAACATACAATTTCACGATGACTGCTCGGTGTCTTTCTGGAAGTGGGAGATGTACTATGAATGTCAGTTGTAGCGATTGGGGGACAAAATCACAATATAGT
>CAZGIV010000054.1:0-2991 GCA_964526175.1 uncultured Thermoplasmatales archaeon
TTTTTTTCATCAATTGTCTTTTAATCAATCGGATGATATTGACTTGCCAGATAATATTTATGGATCAGATGTGCTAGGGTTATTTCCCCGACGATCACCCCATCTGTTACCACGGCTAATCGTCTGATCCGATGGCGCGTCATTTTCAGTAACGCATCAACAATCCGTTCATCAGGTCTACAGGTGATTGGGTCTTTTCTCATGATGTCCTCCGCAACCCCTGTCGTTCCATGATAGCATGTTTTCGATACGCTGAACATGTTATAACAGGTCCGTGGCGGGGCAAGGACCGAGAGAACATCATGATGGGTGATGACTCCGACTAACTCCTTTTTCTCTAGATCATTGACGACCCAGACATGTGATTTTCCATCAAGGATCGAAAGGACATGGAGTATTGACTCATTTTTAGTTATCAGCGGAAGATCCCATATTTTCTTATCCATAAGTTGCTGTACTTTTAATTCATAGAATTCAGCCATGAGTTTTGATTCTTTGTTTTTCATGTCTCTTCCTTTTTTTAATAGTCTTATGATATTCAAATACTTTACTTTACTCTTGCCTCTCCTGCCCTCATGATTGCAAATCGTGCGGTCAATGGTCCCATTATCTCAAAGACAACAGTGGTTGCCGCGATCATCGTGATGATCAATGAGCCCAGCTCAGGGATCCCCAGCTCTGAGAGTTTATGGGATGCAAGCAACGCTAGTCCGATGGCGACCCCTGCTTGCGAGAGGATACCAAGACCGAGGTTGTTCCTGATTACCGGATCTACTTTGGCTGCGACCGCAGCGATATAACTACCGCCAATCAGACCGAACGTTCTGCAGATGATATAGACTCCGCCTAACAGGCCAATGGTGAGTAAAAGGTTGATATGTAAATTGACCCCTGCGACAATAAAAAACAAGATGTAAATCGGTAGACTAATAGATTTAATATGGTCAAAAACAGGTTTATTATCGGCAGGGTACATGTTGATAACTATTATCCCTAAGGCCATGCAGGCAAGGATCAGAGAGACGCCAAGGAACAAGGAGAGACCCGCGGTGACAAAGATAGCGGTGAGCGTAACGACCAGGATTTCTTCTTTTTCAACGAGTCTTCTGAGGAGAAAAGAAAAAACACCACCAATAATGAACCCGATGACTAGCGCACCCCCGATCTCTATTAACGGTGTAACAACGACGTTTGATACGGAAAATACCCCCGATGATAATAATACTCCAACAAGTGCAATAGAAAACGCATAGATCAAGATAGCAAGCGCATCATCAAAACCAACCACCGCTAAGATGGAATCGGTCAGTTTTCCTTTGGCTTTGTATTCTTGTATGACGGCGACGGTCCCTGCAGGTGCACTTGCTGGTGCCATTGCCGCTAAAACAATTGCCTCTGGTAAGTTCCTGGTAAATAAGTAGACGCCGACAAATACGAGGATGAACGCCCCAAATGACTCCCCTAGAATGATTGTTACAATGCCTTTCCCCATTTTTTTCATAAGGGACCGAGTAAGCTCGCCACCGATGATAAATGCGACAAAACCAAGTGCTACGTTGGTGATGGTTTCCACTTCGTTCGGAGTTAATTGTACGATCCCTAATACCTCTGGTCCGAGCAGCACACCGGTGAGGATGTATCCGACGACA
Source organism: uncultured Thermoplasmatales archaeon (assembly GCA_964526175.1). Classification (GTDB taxonomy): domain Archaea; phylum Thermoplasmatota; class E2; order DHVEG-1; family DHVEG-1; genus SM1-50. The sequence goes on from CAZGIV010000054.1 coordinate 1,650, forward strand.
CCGGTGATTTTCATAAGATGGGTGCCTTTACCGATGAGAAGACCAAGGCCTATGGCAATGCCGGCTAACAGGAGATAATTTATCATGGGAATCATTTTTGAATCAGTCTGGTACTAGTAGGGGGGTAGACGGTTCCTCTTTACCTTTTTTTCTATTTATTTTATTTGCTCATCGCCTGTTTGAACATCGGCACTGCTATTGCGAGTAAAGCGATTCCGAACCCGATAAGGATCAGTACCTCGGTTCCGACTGCAGAAATATCAGCTCCCAGCACCATGACTTTTCGCAGGGCGGTTGTCGCATAGGTCAGTGGCAGGAAATGAGCGAAATCTTGCATGTACCACGGCATTTGTTGAAGCGGGAAGAACACCCCGGAGAGGAACATCATCGGGAACATCAGGGTCATCATCACCATGGTCGCGGTTTCTTCGTTTTGGGTAAAGGACGTGATGAGGATTCCTAAGCCGACGAAACTAAAGACGGTCAGTAGGATGAGGAAAATGACGAGCAGGATGTTTCCTTGGATGACGACGCCGAAGAGGGCCACGGCGAGAAGAAGGATAATGAATCCTTGTATCATGCCTCGGACGGTCTGAGCCATGACCTTCCCAAGGATGATGGACAGACGGTTAATCGGTGCGGCAAGCATCCCATCTAAGGTCCCGATGTCTTTCTCATAGGAGATCGCATGGGGCAGTCCTGTCATCAATGCCATCATGACGACCATCGCGATGATGCCGGGGGCGACGAACTGGAAATAATTTGGTTCGCCTGGGACGATTCCTTGTGATTCGACAGCATAGGGGGTGATCATTGACGTGGCCGTCGTAATAGACACATGAAAGGTGTTATTGAGGTTATAAATAGCGGTTTGTTGGCCCATTGCCTCTATTGTTTTTGTCAGTACTCCTTGGATTGTAAGCGACATCTGTGGGTTGGATTGATCGATGACGATCGTAATCAGCCCTTGTTTCCCTGAGGCTATGTCTGAGGAGAAATTCTCAGGGATGATGATCCCACCGTTGATTTCACTATTTTGAAGCTTTGTTTTTATGTCGTTAAAATCCTGTGCGGTGCTTAGCTTCATCATCCCGGTCTGGTTGTTGATGGTCTCTAGCTGTGTCACAAACGATGTCCCAAGTGATCCGGTGTCGTTGTTGACCAGGGCTATCGGTGTATCGCTAATGGTGCTGCCTGAGGGGAAGATAAAGCCGACCATCACCATCATGAACAATGGCATGAGCACGAGCATGACCAATCGTAATTTGCTTCTGCTGAACTCTAAGAGGTCTTTCCAGCATATCCATGCGCTATGACTTAACGTGTTTCTAACACCCATTGT
>CAZGIV010000054.1:3091-12824 GCA_964526175.1 uncultured Thermoplasmatales archaeon
AACTTGAGGTTTTCTCGTGCGGTCAATTCGTCATACATTATCATTTTCTCTGAGACAAGACCGATGTGTCGTCTGGCTTTGCCTGCTTGTCTGACGACATCGTATCCAGCGACGGTTGCGACGCCAGCGGTCGGTCTGGTGAGCGTGCATAACATGCGTATGATGGTTGATTTACCCGCACCGTTCGGTCCGAGTAGTCCGAAGATTTCTCCTTTTTTAACGGTAAATGAGACGTCATCGACCGCAGGGAAGGTTCCAAATAGTTTCTTGAGATGAGAAATTTCGATTGCATCGCCATTGGTTGAAAATGATGCTGTGGTGCCTGGGATGCTGACTCTTCCTTGTATGTTACAGGAAGCGCAGGTCACGGTGAGCTGTTCACCGGGTTTGCCTGAGTATTGTCCGATGGCTCCGCAGCGTGGGCATTTGAATTGGTAGATTTCCTTGGTATCTCTTGTACGGTCTTGTTGCATTTCTATCACTTTTTCTGTATGGTTGATTTCATTTTGTTGATTTGTTGGCTTATCTGTTCAAGATGTTCACTCATTGCTTCTGGGTTGACTAAGGCGATGCGGTATTGTTTTGCGTTTCCGATGACGAGGAGTTTGTCGCCTTTTTTTATTTTAAAATCCTGTCGTAGTTTCGCTGGGAGGACGATCTGTCCGCGTTCTCCTACTGTTGTGCTGCCGTAAAATTTCATTTCTTTCATCATGGTGGTACCCTCGGGCGCCGGGTAAGGTACGACCCGTATATATAACTTTTCATTAAAATCATACAAATCATATTCTTCATATTCTAGGATGTAACGGAGGAACAAGAAATCGCTACATTAAGGAAAACAGGAAGAAATCAATTGCATATCGCTTCTGTTTTCATTTGTTCAGATGGTGCGATTTTTATCTTGGCTTGTATACAGACAATACTCTTAAAAACTGACAAGATATCTTCAAATAATCTTGGGGGTGATCCTGTTTCTGAAAAAAACATCGGAGACCGATTCCATCAACAGACAAAGTATGCTCGGAACCATTTTGGTGACGGACCAGACTGGTCGATACAACCTGACCAGTACAAAACCTATCCTAATGTCCCTTCTGTTGCTCTTCCTAAACCAGATCCACTCTCACAGTGTACTCTTGATGAGGCGATAAAGAAACGACGAAGCATCAGATCTTTTTCGACAAAAGCACTTATCTCTGAGCAACTCTCATACCTGCTGTGGGTCTCCACGGGGATCCAGCGGAAAGAAGAGGGGTTTGCTTTGCGCAGCGCGCCTTCCGCAGGAGCGTTGTACCCTATCGAAACCTATTGTGTGGTTCATCGTGTTGAACGCATCGAACCCGGGGTGTACCATTATGATATCCAGCATCATCGTCTCGATCAACTCAAAAAAGGTGATTATCAGGTAGCGATCGCACAGGCTGCGTTAGATCAAGACATGTGTGCTCATGCTGCTGTCGTGTTTGTGTGGACCGCGATGTTTAATCGTTCGAAATGCAAATATGGACAACGAGCCTATCGATACATTTACCTGGATGCCGGTCATATCGCGGAAAATCTTGCGCTTGGCGCCGTAAGTCTAGGTCTAGGGTCCTGTCAGATCGCAGCGCTGTACGATGACGAGGTCAACGCCCTCATCGATGTTGATGGGGACGAAGAAAGCGTCGTGTACCTGAGCACGGTGGGTGTGCCTCAATTATAAGGTTAAATCTATGCAGACAAACCAGTTTTTTTTAGAGGAATCATCAGGCCTTCATGGTTTGGTTCATCATACTGTTTTAAATAACAAAGGGATATGTTTTTCTCATGAAATCCTGTGATGAATCATTACCCGAGCTTATCGATGTAAACGATAAGGATAATTTGAATACGTTCGTCAGTCTGTATTTTGATGGAAAAGATGAGCGTTTTATTCGGCATCGTGAAAAAGTGATTCAAAGCCTTTTGAAACCTGATGAAGTAAAGAATTTTGTACAGACCATGGAGACGATACAGGCGTATCTAAAGAAACAAAAGAAAGGGAGTCATGCGATTTTTGCCTCTGATAAAAACCATTTCTTCAAGGCTCTCAGCTTTCCTGTTGCCGTGAAAAACTCTTTGAGCGTGGATGTATCTCCCTATGTTCACCAGATCGCTGAGTTGGCTGATGAATGGGGATTCTATACCCTGGTGCTTTTGAATTCGAACCATGCACGAATTTTTTCTTTCTCCTGCGGGGAGCTTTCTGTCGAAAAGAATCTCTCTGCCGATATCATGAATAAACATAAGAAGGGTGGGATGTCCCAGGCACGGTTCCAGCGTCTGCGGAAAGGAAGCATCCACGCGTTTTTAACAGAGGTGATAGAAGCTCTTCAGAAGATCACCTCTGAGAACATCATTCTTGCTGGGCCAGGGGAAACCAAAAAACATTTTCGTGATATGCTTCCGATACAGCTTCAGAAAGAGGTGATCGCAGAAGTCGACGTTGCTATCGATGATGCCTGTGGGTTGGTCGATGAGGCCGAGGAGATCCTCAAAGAGAAAGGCAAGGAGAAGCATCGTGTGCTCCTTGACCTTATTCAATCGGAGATTCTGAGAAACGGACTGGCGGTGTATGGTGTTGCAGAGACGTTGGCTGCGGTGAAGAATGGGCAGGTGGAGGCGTTGCTGGTGGAAAATGATACAAAACAGAAAGGGTGGGTGTGCGAACGCTGCCATCTCCTTGATGCAGGGGTTTTGTTGCAGTGTCCTTCCTGTGGGAAGAACACCTCTGAGGTCGATATCATCGAAGAGATCATAAAACTCGCAGAGCGCACCGGTGCGATCGTCGAATTCAGTCAGGATGAGCGCCTCCAGAAGATCGGGCCGGTCGCCGGGCTGTTACGGTTTAAATAACAATCTCTTTTGATTCTCTATTTATCAAAAATAAAAAATTGAGGTAATACCTTTCTTCATGGATTTCTGGGAGATGCCATGGTTTGAGAGACCTAGTTTTTGGTAAGAAAGAAAGGTCATGAGGATTTATGGAAAATACTTCTAGAAGAATCAATAATTTCTATAAACTTTTATTGACCTATATGTCAATTTTAGTGAATCATAAAGAGGAATCGGGCATGGGTATTTATCATATTTTTATGATCGTAACCCGTTATACATTTTTAATAAATCGTTGGCAATCTGCTTTTCCTCTAAGTTGTTTGCCATTTCAATGTTGTCGAATGTGGCATAGTGCTTAAAAAAGCAAGACCCAGGAGCTAATTTTTTTCCGATAGAGACTTCGTTGTATGGGAAGTCTCTTCTCTTTTCCAAAGCTATAAAACATTTCACTTTATTTCAGAATAGCATGGGGAAAGTATGGGCGATAAAAACGCTGCAGATATTGCACGACTGATTCACGATGAAACCTTTGACATTGATACTGAAGAATTCACAAGGCTTGTCGCTCATGCAGGAGATCTCATTGTAAAGTATTTTGAAGGCATACGGACTGGAATAATCATTCCTGACAAGACACTTGAACAGATGAAAGAGAGTATTATTGAACCGTTGCCCCTCACAGGACAAAACCTGTGGCAAATTTTAGAAGAAGCTAAGAAGAAAGTGATCGATCAAGCGGTCCGGATTGGACACCCCAAGCTGCTTGGGTGGATATTGCCCTCGGGAACACCAATTGGTGCTGTCGCCGACGGAATTGCTGGTGCGCTCAATCAGAACGTTGCTCTTTCTGGTTCAGGGATAGCGACCGCTGTCGAACTTCTTGTCCTCGATTGGATAAAACAAATCCTGGGCTATGATCAAAATGCAGCGGGGGTTCTTGTCAGCGGAGGGACCCTTGCAAATCTTACTGCTCTTACTGTTGCACGGAATAGCAAAGCAACGTATGACATACGGAAAAATGGTGTGAAACAAGGGAATGAAAGAGGTGCAATGGTGTTGTATGCCTCCAAGGAAGTACATAGCTGCATCCTAAAAGCTGCTAATCTCCTTGGTCTTGGCACCGATAACATCCGTTTCGTAGACATCGATGATCAGTTCCGTCTTGATGTTAAAGATTTGGAAGCAAAGATCATCGAAGATAGGGAGCAGGAAAAACATCCGTTTTGTGTTGTTGCGACTGCAGGAACTGTGAACACGGGTGCTATTGACCCACTCGATGCCATCGCCGATACCTGCCAGAATTACAATCTCTGGTTTCATGTCGACGCAGCATACGGAGGGTTTGCCGCTCTTGCACCCAGCTGTACGCCATTGTTGAAAGGGATCACCCGTGCTGACTCTCTGACTCTTGATCCTCATAAGTGGTTGTTCATTCCCTTCGAAGCAGGGTGTGTATTCGTGAAAAATGCTGCTCAGATGAGAGAGGCATTTTCAGTATCAGTCCCTTATCTGCATATAGATAAAACAAAAATCCCTGGTCAGGATGATGTTGATTTCGCGGACTATGGCATTCAGCTGTCTCGACACTTCCGTGCGTTGAAGATATGGATGTCTCTGAAGCAGTATGGCGTTGAAAAATACGGACGAATTATCGAACAGAATATACATCTGGCGCAGTATCTCTCCGCGCTTCTCCTTGAAAGAGAAGATGTTGAGATTGTTGCACCACCCGCTTTGAGTACGGTGTGCTTCCGATATTATCCACGGGATTTACAACAGAGGTATCAGCGCTGTGACCGAGGTACACAAGAGAACATTGAACGATATCTTGATGCATTAAACCAGAGTGTTCTGAGTGCGATGAGAAAAGAAGGGAAAATGATGCTCTCCGGTACTGTTCTTCGTAATACGTTTGTTCTTCGTGCATGTATCGTGAACTTCCGTACGACAAAACAAGATATCGTTGAAATCTCGGAGATGGTTCAGGGCGTGGGTAAAACAGAGGATGGTACACTTCGTCGATTGCACATTTAGATTGTTTTTAAGGGAAATGTATTAGATTTTTTCGTGTTCAAAGCGTTTGTATTTTTCTTTGATCTCAGGTGAGATCTTCCAGAGATGATGAACGATAAAAGCAGGTATTGTTTTTGCTTCTTTTTTTGCTTGTTTAATGTCGTTCTGGGTGAGACATGGGTATAAAGGACATTTTATGATAATATCGCTACGTCTTTTGTTTTTGTAACGTGGGACTACAGGCCAGATTTTACAGAGGACTGGTTTTACGTTATGTATTTCACATGTGTTATTCTGTTGTAGATAGGGACAATGGTTGTTACTGTCTGGTTTCATACCATATATTCCTTTTTTGATTTCGTAAAAATGATCGGTGAAACCTGCGTTAAGGATATTTTGTCTCTCTTGTGAGGTTATTGGCGGTAAAACAAGTGTGCAGCACCAGGAATCGCATTGTTTGCAGAGGTGTGCGAAGTTTGGAGAGACAGGCATGGAACGAGGTAGGTTGTGGAGAATTTATAATAGTTTTGAGTCAATATCGTCTTGATAATAAACAGATAATTATATATATCTATGAACCAATGAAATACTGTTTTTAGATGGCTGGAAGAACATTCAATCTTAGTACGTTACTGAAGATTTTGACAACGTCCACATACAAGGATTTAGAGAAGAACCGCTCTCTTTTAAAGGAAGAATTACAGCGATTAGATATACCAACGGATGATCATGATGAATTGATAAAGAAAATTCTTAAAATCGTTAAAATTACGAAAAATCCAAAGACCAGGGAAAGTCACTTGCGATCGTATTTCAGAATCTATCAACAAGGGATCAACAAAGATGGTCGAGGAAGCTCTATCGTTATTGAAATAACAAAAAGATGTGATAAACATTGTATTCATTGTTACTCAAAATCTACTGGTAAACAGCAGGATATGTCCGATGCTCTCCTCCATACGCTTATTGCATATGCGCGACAGCATTACAAACATGTGTTTATCACCGGCGGGGAGCCTACGGTAGATGAACGGATATTCCTTGTTGCAAAAAGCAATCCGGACATGTTATTTTTTGTGTTTACGAACGGCAGCAGGATAACCAAGGATTACGCCAAACGGCTCTCTTTCTTTGGGAATATCATTCCGATCCTTGGTATCGATGGAATCAGCTCATCAATGCATGATTCTCTCAGGGGAACCGGAAGCTACAGGGAGGTCATGGCAGCCATCGTTGCTCTCAACACCCACTATGTTTCATGGGGGTACATCAGTTTAATCACTGAGCGTAACGCTCAGGACATGCTAAGCCAACGATTCATTCAAGATATGATCGATAAAGGTGCGTTTCTTGCACGATATATCGAATATCTTCCTGTTGGGTCGACGCCGCAAAAAGAACTGATACTCTCAGGGGACACCTACTATTTTCTTGAAAAAAGAAAAAAAGAAATTATCGAATCCGGGGCGATCTATATACAGGAGACAAGCCAGGCAAAATGCAGAGGGCTATTGTATTTTACCGTTGATGGAGACCTTAAGAACTGCATCTGTTTCCATTATGCAAAATACAACATTTCATCCTGTGATATTACCTCTGCGATTAAGCAAACACAGAAAGAATGGATATCATATAACTGGGCTGGTGAATGCCCGATTTATGCAGACCCGAAAGGATTGAAAGAACATTTGGAGAAATGCGGGTGGAAGAATCTTTCTTCTGCAAACGAATCATACCTCTCCGATACAAAAATCACTACCATGCTGAGGCGCAACTACAACGATTTTCTGAAAATCAAAGGACAACGCCAGCATGGCCATTTCTCTTAAAATCGGAACCCATAAGATTTTGATAGGGGAAACCGAAATCAACATAAGAGAACACCCATTCTTTAGGTCATGCGGTCTCTTATCGCTGAATACCTCCGTCTTATGCGACTCCCGGGGGCAGCAACGGTCGCTATCCCTTTGCTCTTTGGCGCACTAAGCGTCAACGTTTCTTCTCTTGCCATACTTGTTCCCCTGTTTATCATCGGTGTTCTCTCAGGCATCTATGGTCTTCTTTTCAATGATTACATTGATGCAGAGCTTGATACACTCAGCCCTGATCTTTCAAAAAGAGCGCTGGTCAAAGGAACGATCTCCAAAAACGCTGCAAAAAGTATTATCATCGGATGTTTTTGTGTTAGTTATATCCTTGTATTTGTCTTTTTCTACCGTAACCATGTTTTGTTCTTTTCTGGTCTTGCATGTCTCATTGGAGCAGATGTCTTGGGGGGAATTCATAATGTGTTTGGAAAACGTTTGATTGGATCTGATTTTCTTCTCGCATGTGCCCATTCACTGTATCTTTTATTTGGTGCCTTGATTGTCATTCAAGATGGGAAGCCGGGCGTACTCACCTGGGTGTTTTTCGTTCTCGTCTTCTGTCAGCTCGTGTACGACAACGCCGTCCTCGGTGGAATAAAAGATGCGGATCACGATATTCTCTATAAAGTGAAGAACATTGCGCTCTCAAGTGGTGTCCGTGTTCATTCCGATAAGACGATGGTTGTTCCATTTCGTTTTCAAGTCTTCGGCGTCGGGGAACGATTCCTTTCATGTGTTATTGTTTTCATACCGTTTATGCTGAACATTCTCCCCTATGATGCTTGGCAGATACTGGTTCTCTTTGTTTTAGTGATTCTCCTTGTTCTCACCAGCATTCGCATGGTAACCTTAAAGCTGTTTGATAGAGTGTACGTACGAAAACTTATTCTCTTGCAGGAATTCCTCTGGTATCCAGCTATCTCCTTGTTGCTCATGCCACTTATCGGTTTCTTCCCGACGTTGCTGTTGATCCTGCTCCCGGGCGGATGGTATGTTCTCTTTTCTGTAGCGATTGGTGGAAAGATACTTGAACCGGTGTTGATATAAAAAAAAATACGAGATGACCGTATGGTTGTTGTTTCTCTCAGAACCTCTAGACATTGCAGCGACTGAAAGCAGTATGTTCCATAAATTATAGTAACGATGAATGAAGCTAGCCATGGTTTGAGAGACCGGGGGCTCGGTTGAAACGCAGTGGTCCTGAGGTGCTCTCTGATGCTGAGCTGTTTTCTGGTGATGAGGTGTTTGAAGAGAAGATGAAACGATCAACCAGGGAATTGAGAACTCAGATGGAGGAAGGAATGAAACTGGATGAGGGAATTACGAAGAATCTGGAGACGTTAGGATATGGATGCTGAAGCTAAACAGCTCTTGATGCAGGTACAATCTTTGATTCGTTCATCTCGTCAGATCGCAGCTCGTGGTGTCAATTCCTTGCAGGTGATAACCAATTATGAGATCGGGCGTCTTATTGTTGAACATGAGCCGAAAGGAAGGAAACGTGCTGAATATGGGAAGCAAATAGTAAAGGAGCTTTCAGGTGAGCTTTCCTTGGAGTTTGGTAAGGGTTTTTCGAAAAGTAATCTTGAATATATGAGACGGTTTTTTCTTGAATATAGAAGACGGTTGCCTCGAATTACCCAGACGCTATCTGGGCAATTAGCAGAACGAGTAGAAAAGAATTATGCACTATCGAAGGAATCGCCATCATGGCAGAAAATAACCTCTGATGCTAAAAAATTGGTATTTAACCATAGAAATCCCCTTCTTTAGAGTGATAGATAATCTTCGGTGGGGACTTTAATTAAGAATGGTGTCTCTTTGGTTTTCTTTTTTACTTCTTTGACAACGTCATCTGCGTACAAGCCGCTATCGACAATCTTTTTGTTGATGATTGCGATCCATTTTCCTTTATAGTGGGTGAGGTTTTGGTGTTGCACCCAGTCATATTCATCGTTGACATCTCTCATGATACTCCATAGAATAAGTGATACATTTCTTTTGTATTGATGATTGGAACGACTGTCTGTTGTTTAAGTTTTTTATCGTCGGACCAAAGAATACTGTCTGGATGTGCGAGTGCACAAGCGATAAACAGGATATCATCAGGATCGATGTCTTTCACCGTGTCATAGGCTTTCTTTTCATAGGAGAGGAGAATATCGGTTGGCACGATTTGCACCTTTTGAAGAAGGATGGTCAGTAACATTTCGAATTGCTTTGCCCCCATCCCTGATTTTTCTACTAATTCCCCTTTGTGTTTTTCCAATTCATCAAAGATGAAGGAAGGAAACAGGAACTTCCCTGTATATAGCAGGATCATTTTTCTTGTCAAAGAATTTTTAATTAATGCTGAAAAAAGCACGTTGGAGTCAATGACGATGTTCAACCCAGGAACCTCTTAGTGGCTGATGCTTTGATTTTTTTATTGAATGCTGCGACATCTTCTTCTGTAAGTTTGCTTTTTGATGCAAGTTTTTCTGCGAGTTGGAGGAGTTCAAGTTTCTCAATGATTGCTTTTCGCGCAATTTCACTCCATTTTACTTCGGAGAAATGCTTCATCTGCTTATGGATTTCATTTGGGATTGAGAGAGTGATATTTGTCATAGGTCTCACTACACTTAATTATGTGAATTCACATATTTAAGGGTTATTATGAACCTCCTGTGATTCATACACAACGCAGGGTGTTTCCTCCTTATAAGGAATCATCAGAGGTCGCTGAAAGTATTATCTCCCGGCTATTATAGTAATAAACAAACAATGAATCTCTTCTCGGAATTAATCCTGATAAAATCAAAAAATATAAGAAGGAACGAGACTATCGAATTAACGATGAAGATTAGTGAAAATCTTGAACCCAAGCTCCGACCTGAATATATTGAGAAAATTAGAAAAATCGAAAAATCTGGCACATATACCAAGTTCTCCTCAATAAAACAGTTACGAGACGAAATCGAAAAGAAGAAAAAAGGATAGTCCTAGATCTTGAGTCC
>CAZGIV010000055.1:0-12627 GCA_964526175.1 uncultured Thermoplasmatales archaeon
GCAGATAAGCTCATAGATTTTACTTTGATCATTACCGAGGTTTTTTGACGGAGCATCAACAGGGTGAATCGGTGGATGATCAGTCGTTTGCTGTTTTCCTCTGGTCGGGTAGCTTCGCCCATTTGTTTGAACTTCCTGGACTTCTTTAGAGAAATGAGCTGTTGATAATTTCTGTAAAATACCTTTAATATTCAGCGATGGTGGATAAACCGTGTTATCTGTTCGTGGGTATGACGTCAACCCCATCATATAAAGTTCTTCGGCAATGCTCATTGCTTTTGCTGCGGAAAAACCAAGAAATGACGCTGCTTGTATAAACGTTGTTGTGTTAAATGGTGCTGGAGGAATTTCATTAGTTGTGATTTTTTTTACTTCTTTAACAAGTGCTTCTTTGCTATCCTTAATCTTCGCATAAATCTCTTGAGCAGGTTGTTCCTCCCGAAATACCCCATGCTCATGCGTGGCTGTTACAGGTTTGTCTTTCTTGAGCTGTGCTATGAGGGTCCAGTATGGTTTTGGGATAAAATTTTTAATTTCTTTCTCTCGTTCAACAAGGATTGCAAGGGTCGGTGATTGTACTCGTCCAATGGATAGAAAATCTCGCCCAAGTCGACGAGATGTCAAAGAGATAAATCGTGTTAAGACAGCACCCCACACCAAGTCAATGATTTGACGTGCCTCACCAGCGCTGGAGAGATTATAGTCTACCTCTGTAAGATTATCAAATGCAGTGTTAATCTCAAAGGGTGTTATTGCACTGTATCTGGCTCGTTTTATTTGAGTAATGTTTTGGTTATAACCTTTGAGAAGGTTGACGACTTCGACACCAATGAGTTCTCCTTCCCTATCGAAATCAGTTGCAACAATGAGGGAAGGAGTATCTTTAACAAGAGCTTGTAATGCTGAGGCGATTCCTTTTTCACTCACATTTTTACAGGGCTCTACCTCGATAAGATCATGAGGAGGAATCTTCGTCCATTGATTAAAATCACTTGGGTAGTCAAGGTTAATGATGTGACCTTTTAACCCGATAATGTTCCAAGGTTCATTGTCTTTTGTAAAGGAATACACTGGGATTTTTCCTAGATGATTACTTTTTACCTGACCACCAGAGAGAATGTACGCGATTCTTCTCGCAGCAATGTTTTTCTCACAAATCACTAATTTCATGGTCGTTCCCAGTTTGAGAACTCAACATTAAGATGGGATATAATTAGTTTACGATAGCAGAAAATAGTAGGTTGAAACTATTTATATGGTGACAGTATTTCCTGAAATGAGACTATGAAAATCCAGATCATTATGGGGTCATCTTCCGATATGCCTGTTGTGGAGAAAGCAAAAACCATCTTCGAGGAATTTGGGATTGCCTATGATATAAAAGTAGCATCTGCCCATCGAACACCCGACCTCCTGAAAACAATCGTTGAAAAAAGCGATGCAGACCTATTTATCGGGATCGCTGGTCTTTCTGCTGCATTGCCAGGGACCATTGCCGCTCATACAATCAAACCAGTGATAGGGGTTCCAGTGAGCGGGAAGGTAAACCTCGATGCTATTCTTTCCATCATTCAAATGCCACCAGGTATTCCCGTCGGAGCAGTCGGTCTAGACCGAGGGGAGAACGCAGCATTACTAGCAGTTGAAATCCTTGCTGTAAGGGATATAAAACTGACAAAAAAATTACAAAATTATCGGAAAAAGATGCAAGAGAAGGCACTGTCAAAATAGGGGCGTCAGATGTTTAACGCAGAGAAATTCGTTGAAAAAACAATTTCAAATCTTCAGAACGAAATCAAGAGCAAAGCATTGATTGCATTCTCTGGTGGGGTCGACAGTACGGTATGTGCTGCTTTAGTAAACAAGGCTATTGGGAAACAATTAATCGCTGTCCATGTCAACACAGGGTATATGCGAAAGAATGAACCTGAACAAGTGAAACAAATGATGGAGGATCTGTCGTTAAATTATCGTTTCGTTACGGCAAGTAATGAGTATTATCTTGCTTTAAAAGGGGTAGAAGAGCCAGAAATGAAACGTAAAATTATTGGAGAAAAGTTCATCAGAATTTTTGAAAAAGTTGCACGAGAGGAAAAAATCGATTACCTCGTGCAGGGGACGATCGCACCGGACTGGATTGAATCTGGTGGAGGTTTACGTGATACCATTAAATCTCATCATAATGTCGGTGGGTTACCACAGGATATGAAATTGAAACTTGTTGAACCGCTCCGTGATCTGTATAAGGATGAGGTGCGGAAAGTCGCTCGCGCCTTGCAGTTAAGTGTTTCAGAACGGCAGCCGTTCCCTGGCCCAGGGCTTGCTATTCGCATCATCGGTGAAGCAACTCCAGAACGTACAGAACTTGTACGAGACGCATGTGATATTGTTGAAACAGAAATCGAACGTGCGTCGAAACAGAAGCTCATGGAACTTCCGTGGCAATATTTTGCGGTACTGATCCCGATAAAGACCGTGGGAGTTCATGGCGATAAACGCGCTTATGGTAACACCATTGCAATCCGTGCAGTACAGAGTGTCGATGCGATGACCTGCCATTATAGCACGATTCCTCATGAAGTGCTTGATACGATTTCAACGAAAATAACCAATACCCTAAAGGAGAATGTGACTCGTATTGTCTACGATGTGACCAACAAACCTCCAGGGACTGTTGAGTGGGAATGAACCTATGGTGCGAATCTATGTCATTGATAACGGCGGACAATGGACGCATCGTGAATGGCGGACCCTTCGTGACCTTGATGTTGAGACGAACATCGTACCTAACATAACACTTCTTAAGGATTTAGAGAAAGAGAACATACAAGGTCTTGTTCTATCTGGTGGTGCACCGAGAATAGGACTTGATAGTAAGCTTGGGAACTGTGCGGAATATTTGGATAATGCAGAGTTCCCGATTCTTGGGATATGCGCAGGCCATCAGTTCATGGCACGTCATTTTGGTGGTGAGGTGAAACCATCGAAAATACCTGAGTTTGGGCAGGTTGAATTGACGCTCTGTAATGCGGACGACCCTCTGTTTAAAGGTGTGGTTAAAAAATCGATTGTATGGGAATCACACAATGACGAGGTGACTGTTTTGCCAAAGGATTTTATTCTCCTTGCAGAAAGTGAGAATTGCAAGACTCAAGCGATGCGACATAAGAAAAAACAGTTCTATGGTTTGCAGTTTCATCCTGAGGTGGAGCATACACAATACGGAGAGAGAATCTTTCAGAATTTTATACACTTGTGTGAACAGTAATTCATTATCTCTTTTTTCTTCGTATACTGCGGTATATCATTTCAACAAACACTATGAAAAGAAAGAAGAAAATCATTATCGCTATGAAACTACCGAATATAAACAGGAGGAAAACCGAGAGATTGTTTTGGGAGAAAAGACCATTATTTGTACCAATATAGTTACTTCCAAACAGGATAACAAAGAAGACGATGGACAGGACGACTGCTAGGGTGAATTCAAAGAAATAGTTCTTCTTTTCAGGATATTTCGCGGTTTTTTTTGTTTCATCTAAAAAATCTAAAATCTCTTTTTTATCTTTTGACGGTTCATCTGATTCTTGGTCTGTGTTTCCTTGGTTTGCTTGCTCTGTTTGCTTTCCGGTTTGTTCTTTTTGTTGAGAAAGCGCTTCGAGGAATTTTTTATATTCAGATTCAGATTCAAAGAGAAGAGATGCTCCCTGGTAACCACATTCCCTACAGACCTCTTTCCATGAGGACAACCCAGAGATGATACCGTCACCAAGGGTCCCTATACCAATATTTTTGCTTCCACAAATCGGACATGCGGTAATTTCCATTGTCTACACCAATAATTATTTCCATCGTCTGAACAAAGAGTGTTGGAGGCCGAGCTGATCAAAGACTTTCCCAACCATGAAATCAACGAGATCTTCGATTCGCTCTGGTTTATGATAAAATGCAGGCATTGCAGGAACGATAATCGCTCCGCTTTCTTTTGCCGCAAGCATGTTTTTAATCCCGGGTAAATCAAGTGGTGTTTCTCTGAGAACCAGGATTAATTTTCTTCCTTCTTTTAAACAACAGCTCGCTGCTCGTGATGTCAGCGTATCTCCAAATCCGTTCGCAATAGCAGAGAGTGTCTTCATACTACAGGGGATAATAACCATACCGTCTAAAAGGAATGAGCCGCTTGCTGGGCCAGCATATAAATCATCGTTGTCGTAGACGACGTTTGCTTTTGTTTTAATGATCGTGTACGTATATGTGGTTTCTTGTTGAATAATTTTTTTTGCTCCTTCGGAAACGACAAGATGTATTTCGTGTTCGGCTTTGTTTAATTCTTCTAGTAATCGGATTCCGTAGATACTACCAGAAGCGCCTCCTATGCTAACGAAATATCTCATTTTTTATAATCCCTCCATCATGGTTATAATATCGGTTAGGGTCGTCTTGAAATTTTTGTCTTTTTCAATCGCAGTACCTGTTATGATGATGTCTGCTCCCGCTTGTGCTTTTTCTTTCGCGGTGCCCGGATCTCGGATGCCCCCACCGACGATGAGCGGAATCGAAATGTTCTTCTTCACCGCCTGAATCATCTCATTGGGAACAGGTGTTGGTGCTCCAGAACCAGCCTCTATATAGAAAAACTTCATCCCAAGGTATTCTGCAGCAAGGGCATATCCAACAGCGGTTTGAGGATCCTCTCTTTTAATTAGATCAGCTTCTCCGACGCGCCCAGCGGTCATCCCTGGTTCTACAATCACATATCCCATCGAGATCGGTTCAAGCCTGGAGTATTTGACAAATGGTGCTCCTTTGACGTGCTCCCTGATGACATAATTTAAATTATTAGAGTTAAGGAGACTCATGAAGAAGACTGCATCAGCGTACTTGCTAAGGAACTTGGCACCAGAGGGAAAAAGGATAACAGGGAGATCTGAGTTTTTTTTGATTGATTGAACGGTCTCATCTACCTGTTTTTGGGATAGCAAGGTAGATCCTCCAACCATGATTGCGCTGCTTCCTGCATCAGTAACGGTCTGTGCAATGTGCCCGGCAACCTGTGGTGTTTGTTTATCAGGGTCAAGTAATGAAAAATGTAATTTCTTTTTCTGTGAAAGTGCAATAATTTTTTCTGCGATAGTCATTGAGGGGTTAAAGAACACCGGATGTATTTATGTTTTATGCCTTAGGGAGAATATCTGAGATTAACTTTTCCGAGCAGGCAGCAATAACACTTGTTCTTTCTATTAAGTTAAACTCCATGTCAAGGTCGTCGCCGTTGGTTGTTTTGACAAACCCTCCTGCTTCCCGAACAATCAAGGTTGCTGCAGCGATGTCAACGACGCGAAGAATTTTTTTTCCAACGAAGTAGTAATCAAGCGCACCGATAGCAACCATGCACATCTCAAGAGCTGCTGACCCTAATGAGCGCACATTGCCTTTTTTTGATAACAAATCAGCTTTCGAGGTATGATTCTTGCCAAGGGAAATCGATGAAAGCATCTCAGCAGAAGGCAGCTCACAAACCCGGATTGGTGTGTTGTTAAGAAACGCACCATGATGTCTCTCTGCTGTAAAAATATCCCCCGAAGGGATGTTTTTTACAATACCATATTTAATATCACTAATCTTTGATGTTCCGATAGCTAAAGAGACAGAGTAGAACGGAATGCCACGATACGCGTTGCGTGTGCCATCAACAGGATCTAAAACGAATACGTTCTTACCACCAAAATCAACAAAGCCTTTCTCTTCGCTGAGGAGATTTACTTTTATCTCTGACTTTTCTAATACCTTCAGTGCTACGTCCTCAGCGACTTTATCAATATAGGATGTCGGTGTTCCATCAGCGCCAATGCCGATGGTTTTTCCAAGTTTATAAAAATTGTTCTTCGATTCCTTTTTTACCGCTCTGCTGATTTTTTCTACAACCGTATACGCAAGCTGTTTGAGTTTTTCTTCCATACATTATCCCTTGATGTTAATACCAAGATAGGCGAGTGCCCAACTGATATAAAGAGTGAGAAAAATCATTATCACGGCCGCAAGAATTAACCCTATGAAGATAACGAGAAGAGATCGAGAGAATTTTAAATTAAAAAGATAGGCAATCAATGCGCCAGTCCATGCACCAGTGAAAGGGACAGGCAACGCGACAAACGCAAATAAACCGAGATACTCGTACTTTTTGATGCGGGCGTCTGCTTTCTTACGCGTCCGGGTAAATAACCAATCCATTACCTTTACCCAAAAGGGGTACTTTCGAAGATATTTTTCAATATACCCAAAAAAGAGCAGGATAAATGGTATGGGTAATATATTTCCTACAATCGCAATTGGGAACGCCTGCCACCATTCCCATCCATATTGGAGCATCGCAAACGGTATGATATATCGTGCTTCGAACCATGGTACCATTGAAAAAAAGAAGATTTGAAACCATTGGGGTAAGAAGTCAAGCATACATTACACTCCGACACTCGAACCAAATCCTTTCTTTACGAGTATTTGATGGTCGTCTATTACTTTTTCCCCCCTGATGAATGTCATGGAGGGAAAAATCGCGGGGAATCCTTCAAACGGCGTCCATCCGCATTTCGAATGTAATTTCTCTGCGGTGATCGGTTCCGTTTTTTTCATATCAACGATAATGAAATCAGCATCTCGTCCAACCTCGATTTTTCCTTTAGGTATGCTTAAAAGCTGTGCAGGTCGTTCACAGAGTAGAGCTAAGAGAGTATCCAGATTGAAGTGGTCTTTTTTCATCGCGGAAAGTAAAAGAGGATATTGGGTTTCAACTCCAGGCAGACCTGAAGGTGCACTATCAAAATTAACGTTTTTTTCTTCTTCGGTATGCGGGGCATGATCAGATTCGAAGATATCGATGAGCTTGTTTTGCACGCCATACCAGAGGGTATCGCGATCGAAGCTCGATCGAATCGGAGGATTTACTTTATAGAATGTTTGTTTCGTGTTGAGGGTATGAACATCAAAGTATAGATGATGAGGCGTGACTCCAACACTAATGTTGCTTGGTCTTTTACGAATCACCTCAAAACCTTCGCAGGAAGAGAGATGACAGACGTGAATGGGTGAGGAAAGACCACGAGAGTTGTTCAGTATAGCTCGAAGAGCGGTTTCCTCGCATTCTGCGGATCGACATCGAAGATGATCAACAAGATTATTTTCTTGACCTTCATGTAATTTTAGACAGGGGCCATCTTCTGCATGAATTAAAGTAATTTTCTTTGTTCGATTTGTTTCCAGTAATGCGAGTCTCAGATTTTTAGTGCTGAGTTCCAGAGAATTGGTACTACCGCCTAAGAAAATTTTAAAACCATTACAAAAAGGGGAGAGATCTGCAAGTCTCCCGACGTTCTCATCGCTTACGGCTGCATATAATCCGAAATCAACATAGCTTTTTTCTGAAGCGATCTGTGCTTTCTCTTTCAGTGTCTGTTTGCTTGTGGTTTGAGGCTGGGTATTAGGCATGTCAAAGACACAGGAAATGCCGCCGAAAGCAGCTGCTTGTGACCCGGTTGAAAAATCTTCCTTATGAGTGAAACCAGGGTCCCGGAAATGAACATGAAGGTCAATACCAGCTGGGAGGATGAGGTGGTTGCCGACATCGAGGTGGGGTTCTGCAGTAAGAGTTTTTTTTATGGCAACGATTTTTCCTTGTTCGATAACGAGACAGCCTTGTTCGAATGCTCCGTTGTGGTAAATTTTCCCTTCAACAATGAGATCCATCAAGGCGTATCTCCTTTATTGATCCATGTGGTTTTGTTTCGGTAAAGATCTGTCCCTGAAACTTTGAAATCTTCGTGGTTTTTTCAAACCATGCATCAGGAGGTAATCCTGCTTTCATGCAGGTATGTGAAAGGAACTCTTCTTTGCCCCATGATTGTTCGACAGGAACTTGTGGAAGTAATAAACCTTTGTAAAAACTTTGTTCAACGATTAACCCGTCTCTTCCAATGTTGATATAGGAAGGATAGTCTTTCGGTTGTTTCACAGTAATGAGCTCTGGTTTTGTAAGGACGGTAACTTCTACGATAATTGTTTCAAGTTCTGTTTCTTTCAACGCTGGAAATCTCGGGTCCCGAGTCACTGATTGAGAGGATTCAAGAATTGCATCCTGTAAAGACATGATGGGCAGTGGAATGCCAATGCAGCCTCGTAACTCGTGGCCTGGGAAAGTATGAAGGGTGACAAAAACTCCTTGTTTTTCATGAAACGAACGCCCAAGGTCTAGCGATGAGTTCTTCTTATGCATTACATGTTCTTGGATTCTTTGACGTGCGAACTGAACAGCTTTCATTCCCTCTTCAAGACTCAACATCAGAGACAGTATAAAGAAAAGCATTAAATAAAATGTGGTGGAGAGGGAAAGAACCTCTCCTTGTCTAGAGTGATTGCTCCCGGGCCAACACGATGTTTAGTACCCTTGGTGCATCACCGTAATTGAGCCTGATGCGCCCTCCGTCGCCGAGATAAGTTATATTTTGTCCGCTTTCATTGACCAGTTCTTCAACGCTTACATTATATGAGCCTGGTGTCAGTTCAACAGTGTAATTTCCATTACTGTCGGTTATAATGCTTTTGGTTACTGCCGTGTTGTTCGCAATATCTAAATCCTTCGTGAAGAAAACAGTCATATTGGCTTTTCCTACTCCATTATAGGTTGTACTTCCGCTGACGGTGACCGATACTTTAGTTAGAAGGAGGTCATAAGAGGTAGTTCCTTCTCCGACGAATATTGATAGTTTACCGGCATATGTGTATACTGTGGTTGCTCCATCTGTTTTTTTGACCGTGACATTATAGGCTCCTGGTGTCAATTCTGCTTCATAGAATCCTTGGCCATCGGATGTCGCAGCAACTTGTGCTTTTGCGGTGTTGTTTTTAACAGAATTGTCTGGGACGAATATCACTGGCACCCCGGTAATTTTATCTGTGTTGTAGACCGCATATCCGGTTACACTTACCGGTGCGTAGGTTAGTGAGACATTGACCCAGGATGTCCTGTTCGCAGTAAGGGTGACAGTTTGTTCTGTTAAATAATCAAGGTTTCCGGTGCTTGTATTAATCTTTGTCGCATTTATGGTGTAATCTCCGGGAATTAACGAGGAGAAGGAATAAGCTCCTGAGCTACCTGTAGTAACATTGGTGACTATTAATTGCGAATCATCAAGCTTGGTGTATGTGAGTTGTATGTGTACGCCGTTTTCTTCCTCACCAGTAGTATATTGCTGATCGCCGTTGGCATCGCTATAGACAACTCCTTTGATGTCAGCTGGTTTTGGTTTTGAAATATTGAATGAGGTATTACCTGGTTCAACATTGATCCCTTGTCTGTTTAGGAGAGTATATTCATCTTCCACTGCCGAGACGTTGTATTTACTGGAGTATAAATTATGGAAGATGTAGTGTCCTTGTTGATCAGTGTTCACTGGTTCGATCGGTCTACCAAAATAATAATCGTCTAATTCAATGGTGATCCCAGATAATGGTGTATCGATGGCTGGTTCGTAAGAGCCATTATTGTTGTTATCCTCATACACAAACCCTTCAAGAGTTGAGAGGTTAACATTAATGTTAAAATCCCGTGAATATCTTGACCCGTTGAGACGCATGGCTTCAGCGTCAGTCACTGGTGAATATATTCTATTACTCGTACTGTTAAACGTGATACTTTTTAGGAAAACATCATTAGCGTAGCTAAAAAGTAAGGTAATGTTTCCACCAGGTGCCAGAAGGTTGAAACTCCCATTATCATCGGTTGCTATATAATCATGGGGGAAACCAAATTCATCAAGAACAGCGACGGTCACATAGGGGAGTGGCGTATTATTGCAATTAATTGTTCCGTTGAAGAATGCGCCTTCATAGTATTTCGCGATGACCACTGCGCTTCTGCCCTGCCCATAATAAGGATACGGTGATATATAAGCCGGGACGAAATGCCTCATGGCATAGCAGGGGATTTGTCGGCTGGGTGCTTGATAATTTCCGCTTGAATCTTGCTGCGGGGGGGTCCCTATATATGTTCGATAGAACATGGTATTGAAATAATCCTGTTTGTCGATGGTTGTTGTTCCGGTGACAGCGATTCGGTTTCGCTGTTCCTGGGGCATATCATTGAGTTCCTGTGCGGTCCATTGACCATCAGGACCCTTCGATCCATCGGTGTTTACCGAATACCCTGTGTATTGAACCTGGATGAAATCATCCTCAGGGTTATAGAACTGCTTTCCGGTGGTCCGAAGCGCGGTTAATATGTTACTTTGGTCACCAAGGAATGCGAAGATATTGAAAATCTGCTCGTCATACCCTTCCACTCCATAGTATCGAATACTGTACCCGGTAGCTTGTTGGACATCATGGTACAACCAGGTGATCTGATCATCAGTTAAGGTATCGTTCAAAAGTTGTTCGATATCGTGATAATAAGCATTTTCAGGATATTGGACTCCTACTCGCATAATCTTACTAAGTATAGGGTCATATTGCGCTCCGATTGGTTTGTCTTGCGAAGGTGAAAGCGCAGGATTCAGCATCCAGGACGTGATTGCTGTTGTATTATTTCTCCCAAGGTTTGATTGTAGCGCGCTAATAACAGAATCAGAAAAACCTTTACCGTTGTTATCTTTTAGATTTCCTTCTAATAATCGAACAATCCAGACTGCGATTCCTTCTTTTTCACTTTTTGCTGTTTGGAAATTAGCAGCAGGCGGAATTCCATCTTGGAAGTTATCTGCAACGGTCGGATGTCCGCCGACAGCGACCTCATAGAAACCGTAGTCCCACCAGGAGATATATCCTGGTCGTTTTGATGGGTCGGTGATGTTTGAATCTTGTTTGTTTAACCACGCATAAGCGGCGACCCAGTATTGTTCCTTGTACGAACTTGAGCCGAAGGCTGAAGAATGATTTTGCCCGAAGAAATCATATTTTAAATTACTCGTTCCATTCTTTGATGCTGCTGATGGTACTGCTGCATCGAGTGCAAGGTACCCATTAGGGATCAAGACAAGAAAAGCAACAAAAAGAACACCGAAGATGTGATAGATCCTCACGCCTTTTCGAATACCGCGGAGACCGCCCCCAGCGTTCTTTATATTTCGTGCCATTTGTTTGTAATCAATCTTGCTGATTATGAACCAAATGATCCAACCACCGAGCAGGGCGATGAGTGGCACCATGTCGTTAAGGAAACGACCCGCAGTTGAAGTTAACCAGATGTTAATGACAAATAAGGTAAGGATCATGAGGTAATCTCGTCTTCCTTTTTGTTTCACATATTGGTAAATCAGTAACGCAAAGCCGGCCCAGGCAAGCCAGTATAACGCAGGACCAAAAGACATGACGGTTCTGCTCATGCTATAGGTTCCTGCCTCTGCGATTGTGAGAGATACCTTTGACCCATAAATTCCAGCGCCATAGATGATTTCAGCGATGGTGTTTAATGGCGTAAACACCGAGAATGTATTTGGATTGTAATAAATAATATAGAGAAATCCTGCGGCAGCAACACCAATACCAGCGATGAGTGGATAAGAAAGGACCCAGGGTATCTGTTTTCGTTTGAAAAGAACGCAGATACCACCAAATATCGTTATACCAAGTGCTAAATAGAAGGGGAGGTCTACGATGACACCTCTTGCAAATGAGACGGGCCAGGATATAAGAAATCCGGTGAACAGCACAATGGCAATGCTTATGACGAATCGTTCTTCTACTTTATTGGTGAAAAGATCGAACAGTAGTTGAACGACTGCGTACACGGCGATAACAGTGTAGAGGAACTGTGCTTCTACCCAAACCATGGAGAGTGCTGCAAGTGGGACTCCTGCAAGAAGGGCGTAGAGTATCGATCGTCTGTTGTCTTTTTCCTTGATGCTTTTTAATAAAAATAAAAAGGTGAGGAAGTATAATAACAGGTTGAACGAGTCGTGGTCAAACAGGGCGTACGCAGAGCCATGTCCTGAGCTAATATGTATAGGTATTAGAGCAATTAGAAGCGCAGCGATAAGCCCTGCTTTTTTACCGAATAATATTTTTCCTATAAAATACATAGGGAATATAAGTAGGGCACCAAATAATGCTGGCACAAATTGCATTGCATATCCTATAGCATCTGCTTCGCTCATCATTGGAGTAAGCAGTTTGCTAAAGCCGATCGCAGACATAACGAGTAACGGAGCACGTCCTCCTGATTTCCCAAAGGGATAGGCGAGTAAGGGGTCATTTGAAGAAAAATAAGGAAAGCGACCAGTCTGTACAGTCGTATCAACGAGTCGCATGTTATAGTAGGGGTCAGGTCCAGATAAATAAAATGTGTCAGTGAGGTTTGTTCCATCTGGGTTAATGTCTACGTTTGATACGATATTGAAATAGGAGTTCATAAATAAAACCAAGAAGAATATTGCTATCAGTGAGACTCCAATCCACCAGTTTTTTTTCAATCGTAATCGCTTTCGTGCCGGAGCATTTGCCACAGTCGCTGATTGTGGAGTTGAAGCTGACTCTGATTGCTTTGGCATTTTAAATTGTGCTCGTTTCCGCATACGTTTCACCCTTGGTTGGTTACAACCGTAAATTGCTGGTCTTATAAATAACTTATCTCCAAAA
>CAZGIV010000056.1:0-3241 GCA_964526175.1 uncultured Thermoplasmatales archaeon
CTTAAAAAAACAACCAGACTCATTGCTCTTGCTATCATCAGCTTAATCCTTCTCATCTCACTCATCGCAACGATCCTAGCGTATCAAACCTCCACCATAACAGTCGAGACGAAAACAGTCGCGGAATATTCACAATCCAGCGCCTATACCTACCTCGTCTACCTAAAAAACAACACGTTATATGAAATGCCACTCCTCACCCCCAACCAAGGAATCTATTTCAAACAAATCATTAACAACATCACTGCAAGCCTCACCTACACATACCAAAGTGATATACCGGGTATAATCCACGGTAACTATTCGATGTACGCGGAAATCAAAACAAATCTCTGGACAAAAACATATCAACTCATCAACAAAACCTCTTTTACAGACAATGGCAAGACAACAACATTCATCGAGGAATTCCCTATCAACTACAGTTTCTATGATGAAATAGTCGGACAAATAAACACAGAAACAGGTATCATAGCACCAAATCCTACGCTTATCATCTACACAAATGTGTTACTCACACAGACAACATCTCAAGGAGTAATACAGGCACAATTCGCTCCAGAGCTCTCAATGACCCTCACCCAAAAAACCCTTGAAATATCCAAAAACCTCAGCACCATAAAAAACGGTGAACTCACGAAACAAACAACGTCATATCAACCATCGGTTGTTCTCCAAAGAAACCTCTGGGCCGTAATCACCCTAGTTGTTGCCATTCTATTCTGTGTATTTTTTTTCATGACGAAAAATAGACCAGAACAAAAGAACAAAACTGAGAACATCATCAAAAAAATATATAGAAAAAATGGTGAATGGATACTCAAAACCACGGCTCCACCCCCGACAGTCCTTCAACACATCCTACGATTTACATCCATCGAAGATATCATAAAAATCAGTGAAGATCTCAACAAACCCATTTTTCATTACACCGAATCAAACCAGCAACGACATATCTTCTACATTATTGACGCTTCAACAACCTATCTGTATGAACTTAACTCGGATAAAACAAATCATCAAAGCAATCCTCCGACCAAAAAAATATTCTTCCAAACCATCATTTTTTGAAAAACCACTCACGTTACTACAATGGATGTTGAAAAATACCTTCTATGTTTGGAACCATCGAAAAAGACTCATACGGAAGAGGATACGAGGAGCAGTATAGAGTCGGAAAGTGATCCTTGTCTATCATTCAATTGAAACGATGTTGCAAGATATTGTTAATAAAAAGAAGAAAAGAAAAAAACAAGTGTTCACTTAAGAGTCAGAATGAAATGGTAGGCTCACAGCTCATCGATCTCTTCTTCAATCTTCGCTTGAATACGACGGTCAACGAGCCGCTCAATCTCATTAATGCTGAGATCAGGAGCCACAAACGAAGGGTTTTTTTCAGCCTTCCCACGAATCAAATCAGTATACGCTTCCCGGATGGAGCTCCTTGTCGGAGTTAAGGTCTTGTGTCTCATCTCGAGAAACAATGCATCAACAATCTGATCGATATCGGCAGCACTCCTATCAAACTGTGCCAATCTCCTTTGAATAGTCTCAATACGTTTCTGAATGAAAATCTTCTGGATCTTATCCCTGAAAATCAAGAGTACCATAAGTACTGTTACCAGAGCAATTGTTAGAAGAATCACGACACTGTTCGTCTCTAAAAAACCATTATCGTTTCCCACGGCAGCTGCTGAAGCTGTAGCAATACTTACCACCTGCATTAACGTAAAGGTCAACCCATCATTATCGGTCACGGTTAACGACACGGTGTAATGCCCAGGGAATTGATACGTATGAACCGGGTTTTTTCCTTCCCCCGTGGTCCCATCACCAAAATCCCACAGATAAGAGACAATCACCCCATCAGAATCATACATACCGGATGCATCAAAGACAATGCTTTGATTCGCCGAAGCATCCTGAGGAATACTAAACCAACCATCAGGTGGACTTCCCCCGGTTTCTTGTTGAGAAATCATCACTGTAAATGGATCAGACCAACTACTATTCGAACCATCACTATCCTGTGCAATCACCCAGATGGTATAATTCGAACCATTCTCCCACAGATGCGTAGCAGACACCGAGGTATTCGAATCAACAAAACCGGTCCAATCACTTAACGACCCATCCCCCCAATCGAAACGTAACCGCACCTGATCACCGTCAGGGTCAACCGCAGCGCTGCTGTACACATAGGTTACCCCTACTTGAATAAGCTCCGACCCAGAGGGTTTTACGGGACGAAGCGGAGGGGTGTTTTCCGAAGCAGGAGGATTCGATGGTGGACCGCTCGGCGGAGGAGTATACGGGGGAGGACTCCCTCCCGTGATGGTTACACTTGCAGAAGAAACACTAATATCAATGTAATCTGACTCATTGGTCATCCGCACATCAAACAGAGTCAACGGTGACGTCCCTGATGTAGACTTCGCAGTAAAATTAATCATAACCAAAGAACCACCACCAGACACAATTCCCGGCCCAACAATCAAATCATATACATTCACAATCGTGCCTGCACCATTATCAATGATACCAGGGTTAAAAAACGTGGTGTACCCATCAAAAAGATCTCCTTCGGACACTGCAGTCGCCTGAAGAAGCGACGGGTTAAACGATATTTTTAACTCAAAGGCCTTCACCGACTGTTGAGGGACACAATCAATCGTGATATTCAGTGAATCCCCAGCGGAAACCGTTTGACTCCCCGGGTTGATACTAATAGCAGTATCAGCTGCTTCAACAAGACAAACACCAGAGAAAAACATCAGAAAAAACACAACAATAAAAATTTTTAATACCTTAAAAGCATCCCTTGGCATTCTTTTTCCCTCCAAAACTTCTCTATACTGTATTTGTATCAATCCCTCACCATCTCTACACCATACTCTATATCTGTGATAGAGTACGCTTTGTCGTTAATGCTTTATTAACATAAGTTGACCAAATACCAAAATGTAAAAAATCCACTCACAAGGTGGTTCATTTTGATACTCCATCCGCACAAGGGATATCGTTATGAAAATTAAATAATTTTTGTAGAAAAGTATTTTGGAAAAAAAACACAAATAAATTCCCAACAACAGAGGAAGACGAGGACGGGACCCGCCCATCGTAGTAATAAAGTATCTACTCAAGGTTGGATTCAATCAACCCATCGACGATATCGAAGCACACACACCACCACCAAATCAAAAATCATACAGTACCCGGTAATTCCCAAAGTCGTCGCCTG
>CAZGIV010000056.1:3341-12209 GCA_964526175.1 uncultured Thermoplasmatales archaeon
TTCCCAAAGTCGTCGCCTGCATCTTACCTCAAATTCGATGCTTATTGATTCCTGTATCGCAAGAGATCTCTTTTTTAACAAAAGATAAGAAAAGGGTATACACTCCATAAATAATTCTAGTATTCATGAGGACTATTCACGAAAAATAGACGAAAACCTGGAATAATGCAGATGTTGTTCTGATGTTACCTTCCGTTCTAACTACCACCTCGGCTCCCCCTACGGATTATCGACAACCACAAAATATAACACCAAAATCTCTGCCTTATTATCTGTATCTCGTCATATATGCTCATACCTAAAATAGCATTCCATTCCCTAAATAAACAGAAAAGAAATAATAGAAATTTTTATAAGGATAATTCCCTATACGGGTATTAAATGCAGAAAAAAATCTATCTTACGAAGGAAGAACAAATCATTATCTCCACCATACAAACCACAGAAATAATAGATCATTCCCACCTCAGAGAACTCTTCCCAACGTATTCTCCTCAGAAGATAAACAAACTCTGCCATACCCTTCTCTCAAAAGGATACCTCTACCCCCTGAAACGAGGAGTCTACCTCATAAACGAAATACCCTCATCCCAACCCGTAATAAAAAACCCATTCAGAATCGCACCCTACCTCAACAAAGGATACCTTGGTTTTTCATCAGCGCTGCGCCTCTACGACCTCCTCGACTACGAACCATTCACCATCTTTACGGTAACACCACAAAAATCCAACGAAACAACCATAGGAAATTACCTTTTTAAAACCATAGCTATGGGCACAAAAGCAACAGGAGCAACCTTCTATAAAGACGTCTACGTCTCCACCATTGAAAAAACAATATTTGATTGTTTCTACAAACCACAATACGCAGGAGGATACCAAACCCTCACCAAAGCACTGATACAATTAAAAAACCTCAATTGGAACCAACTCCTGTCCCATTTCAACGCCTTCGCAACCGATGCATTATTCCAACGGACAGGATACCTCCTAGACCTCCTTCAACAAGAACACCTCCTACGACCTCCCAAACACATCCTTAAAGAATGTAGAAACCATGTCAAGACCACAACAAAACTCCTTCCAACAAAACCATCACAGGGAATCTATAGCAAACAATGGAAACTAATTGACAATATAGGAAAAGGAACAATAATACCGGGGTGAAAAAAAATGATCGATCTCGACATGCTAAGACTTCAAGCGGTAAAAACCGGGCTTGGTATGAAATACCTCGCAAAAGAAGAAAAAATATCCCTCCTCCTCATACAATTACATGAAATTTTCTCTGATACCGTAGTATTAAAAGGAGGAACTGCAGTAAACCGAGTATATCTTCAACCCCAACAGCGTGGGCGGTTTTCTGAAGATATCGACCTCGACTATCGTCCGTCGTCAACGCTACCGCAGAAGATCAACCATATAAAAACATCGATGAAAAAAATAAATGACTTCGATGTATCACCACCAAGAATGCTCCACAGTACGATACGGTTCGACTGCCACTATGTCAATCAACTCGATGAAAAAGACAGGGTTCAGGTAGAATTTTATCTCAGCGAACACAAATCAGCGTTACCTCCTCAACAAACACTTGTTCAATCTCAATATCTCCTGATCTCCGCGACACTCTTCTCTGTGTACGCACTGGAGGATTTAATCGCACAGAGACTCATCGCATTGTATAGACGAGGAGAAGGAAAAGATATATACGATGTGTTTTACACACTAGATCTCCCTACAAAACATAAGATGATACAACAAGCACTCAATCATCTCTTCACTCATTATCATATCGAACTTGGATACACTGAGTTTATCAAAGCTGTAGAAGAAAAACTTATTGTTTTACAGAAAAATGCACGATACATAGGGAATACAACAAACCATTTTATCCCGAAAAATCTACGACCAGAATGGACCGTCTTCATTCGCATGTTACAGGAAAAAATTAAGCAAAATTTACAGTAACACTATCCGATAGAACGGTATTGTACTGATGAAAAAAAGCTCTGTCGATTGTATCTAAAAAGCAAAGATATCACGTTTACCCCTTTCTACCACCACGTCCCCCATACTGATTCGACAACAACACCAAATCAAAAATCATACAAAACCCGGTAATTCCCAACTCGGAGCACCTCGCAATTCCCAAAGTCGTCGCTTGAAAACTCCCTCATCGACCATGAAAACCAATACTTTATCAATCTAGAAAAATCAGGAGAACATTTCGTCCCAAAGTCGTCACCTACCATTTACCTTGAATATTTCTTTATAATTAGGGAAATATGGACGAAAGAAAACACCCTTACCATTACTGAACCTTTTTTCCAAAATGTGACCAAAACAGTTATATTTGTGAAAAAACATTAAGTAACTATGTTTACATCGATGTCAAGCTTAGAACAGCACCTCTATTTTACCCTAGGAGAAAAAAACCAGCGAGTATTCACCCTACAAGATATTGTCGATATCCTGAATATTTCCCCTCAGCATGCCCGTAATCTTGCATCAAAAATGGTTAAAAAACAAGTAGCCGAGCGAGTAAAACCAGGTCTGTATGTCCGTATACCAGAATCAATAATTTTAGACAAACAACTCTATAAAGAAGATGCAGTACTCATAGCAGCAAAATCATTTGATAACGCATTTCTTTCACACTATACCGCTCTTTCGTTCTACGGACTTGCAGAACGATATACAACTCAAATATACGTAACCATACCACAACACCAACGCAACATCCTCTATCACGAGATCACCATCAAATTCATTCATGTTATCCCTAACAGATTTTTTGGTATCGCAACAATGCAATATTCCAATGAAAAGATTCATCTATCAGATCAAGAACGGACTATTCTTGACATCGTAAATAAACCAAAATACGCGGGAGGTTGGATTGAAAGCATCACCTGTCTCAAAAACCTTGAACAGATAAACTGGGATAATCTTCTTGCACATATCAAAAGATTTAAGAACAAGGTGCTCGCCCGTCGCATTGGATATATCCTAGACAATCTGGAAAACGTCTCATTCCCGGAAAAAATAAAAAACGAGATTAAAAAATACAGTGGAAACAATATTTACTATTTCGATTCAACAAGAAAAGGAGTTCTGAAACACGAATGGAATATCGTTGTACCCCGAACAATAACAGAGGTATTTCATGCTTAGCAGAAGAGATTTTGAGAAAATACAACAAAAAACCGGTTTCAACCTTGATCTTTTAGAAAAAACATACCACCTTACTCGAGTCCTTAACGAAATGCAAAAGACCGAAGCGCTCTGTAAAAACCTCACCCTGAAAGGCGGAACTGCACTCAATTTTCTTCATCTCGACATCCCCCGACTCTCCATCGATATCGACCTAAACTTCACTGGTTCTATTGAACGTAAAGATATGAAAACAACACGCCCCATCATGACACAATTGATACAAACAATGGGCAGAGAGCTTGGATATGACATAAAAGAAAAAGATTCATCATATATCATCTCTCGACACAACCTTCAATATACGACACTCAGAAACACAAAGGATCACATAAAGATCGAAATAAACTATCTCGATCGCATTCCGATTGACAAGATCATAACAAAAAAGTTCCCATCCGTTTTTACAGATATCCCGATGTTCTCAATACCGACATATTCGTTAGAGGAACTTACTGCACAAAAAATAAAGGCGTGTATAGAACGAACAGCACCAAGAGATATCTTCGATGTATCTTGCCTCCGACGACAAAACATTTCTATAACAAAGACAAGAAAATATACGAGCGTGTATTATTGTTTCATCGAAAAAGACAGAACAACAGATATCATAGAAAGAATAGAAGCCTATGATTTAGAAAGAATACGTCAAGAACTTAGACAATTTATTCGAGGCAATGACCAGTTCGATGCAGAAAAAATACAAAAAGATGCAATAGATTTCCTTAAACAAATGTTATCTTTTACAGAAAAAGAACAACAATTTATTGATACATTTCGCAATGAACAAAAAATCGTTCCTGAAATATTATTCAACGATAAAGCTATCCTGATACATCATCCAGCTCTTATCTATCAATTGGAATTACTAAAAAAGAAACAAACCAACGCACCAGGGACAAAAGAATCTCCCTAAAATACAGGACCACTAAAAATGATATGAAAAATCAACGGTAACTATTTCATAGAAAGAGTGATTAATGAAAGTGAATCATAGACAGGGAGTAAGAAATGACCATAAAAGAAGGATATTATTCAGATGATGGCACAGAAATCGATCCAGCAACAGTTCCAATACCTTCCTTATGTACCACCTGCCTCAAGATGAACGACGCGACAGAAGAAGTTCCATGCATGATTACTCGCATGGACCAGATGACGGAGATAAAAAACGGAGAACGGTTCCTCTGTTTTGCCTACGAACCAAATGACCCGTCGATAAACAAAAAACAAGTACTTCGGGATATGGACAAGTATTGGATGGAACAGAACCGAAAATACCTAGCGCAAAAAAAGGCAAAAAGAATCGTAACAAAAAAACAATAACTCAATGATTAAAAAAAAAAAAAAAAATAGAAGAGGCGACTACTCGTCTTCATCCCATCGATACTTTTTATCCCGATACACGTCCGAGACTTCTTTGATCCGTACGAGTTTGCCTTTTTTTGAGATTTTTACAAATGCTACCATTGTCTCACCTGACACGAGCACCTCGTCGCAAGGAAACCACGACGGTTTCTCTCACGTGAGAATGCTTCCGCATTATAGTTTGGTCGTTTTGCGAGTATTTAAATCCTTTTTGACAAGTAGTACCCATTTTTATTCCTCAATAATTCCTGAAAAAACCTGAACCGAATACGAAAAAACACCACCGGTTCCTTTATCATCCACCGGGAAGAACCCTGAGCGAGTCATGGGAAACGATTCACCTGCCACTCCGGTCACGACCCCAGACGATCCATCCAGACCATCTGATGAAACCCAGTACGACACCCCTAGTTTCGCTCTAACATTGCTTTCATCTCTCCCATCGTCTCCGACGGTCTTCCTGTCGCGAACCACTGATGAAAGAGACCACAACCCGATCACACAGACGCCCCAGAGAAACACGAGAGAAACCAAATCCAGATATTGCTCCCCAAAGCGGTTCAGGTAGATGGTAATTGCTTTACTCTCAGTCCCAAGCGCAAGCAACGTCCGATAGGTGATCAACACTAACGCACCAAGACCTATTACATAGCCGGGGAGGACAAATAGTTTTTTCATCGTATGATCAACAGAGATGAATACGACAATTAATATATAAATCTCACGAAAAAACAGCTGTTTTTACCCCTCAAAAACACCCTTTAACACTCCTTGCGAGCAGAACCGATACCGCTTGTACAGACACCAGGTAACACTTGTACAACAGGACCTTAATAATCGAAGAACCAAAACATTACCATAAAAAGAAAAATAGGACGGAGAAAAGAATGAAAAAAAACACACTCAAAAAAACAACGAGCAAACGACTCATCACAAAACCGATGCTCTACACCACCCTCTGCCTGATCCTCGCAGCTTGTTTCATGCCCCTTGTCAGTGCCAATACATCAACCCTACAAATACATCTACCCAATCAACCAGTGACCATGATTGCCACTGATGGTGATGTCTCATATTTCGACATCGACCTTATGAACGTACCACCAGACCTTGATGTGACCGATGGATACTACAAAGGATGGTGCGCAGACCGATCGGTCGTGATGCCACGAGGCGAAAAACTCACCGTACAAATATGCCAGAGCAATGATCCTGGCTTACCAACAAGCATACGTCAAAAAAGTTGGGGGAAAATAAACTATATCCTGAACCATAAAGCTGGCGCGACCATCAACGATGTACAAGACGCGTTTTGGTATTTACTCTGTGGCTATCCCTACTCCTCCCTCTCCAGTACTGCTCAAATGCTGGCAGATACCGCACAAGCTGACTACATCCCTCAACCAGGAGACCTCATCGCTATTCTTCTAAAACCGATACAAAACGAATCAAATCCATGGCCGTTCCAATTCACGTTTATACAAGTCGACCTCCCGTATGAGGAACCAACAGACGATGAAGAACCTATTATCCCTGCTGCTCCAACAAGAATAAGCCATGGTCTCCATTATAACACCCTGACCCCAATCGCGAATGCAAACGGGCCGTATACCTCCATCTGCAATCAGATAATCGAATTCGATGGCTCAGCAAGCTACGACCCAGACGGACTCCTTATATCCTACAAATGGTCCTTTGGAGATGGAACCAGTGCAGAAGGAAAAACAGCGTCCCATTCCTATCCACACCCAGGAATCTACAAAATCTCTCTTACCGTGATTGACAACTATGGAATCTCAGATACAGACACAACGAACGCGACTATTATCCAGCCAAATAGACCACCGACAAACCTGATCATCGGCTGCATAACGAACGGAACGATAAACACCGAGTATTCCAGCGCATTCGGATCCATTGATGAAGACGACGACACTATCGCCTATACGATAGCGTGGGGAGACGGAACCACAAACCAAACCGGATTTCTCCCAAGCGGAGAGTTTTTCAGCTTCTTCCACCAATGGGATACACCGGGAAATTATACGATCACTCTGACGGCAACAGACGGCGCGCTTACCGCATCCTCTGAAAAGGAAGTCACCATTCATGAGACCTTCATCGCAGACAACATCTGGCTCGTCGGCCTTGCACTGCTTGCAATCATCGCCCTGCTTTCCATACTTCTCTACTCGCGAAAGAAAAAGAACACCACATAAAACTCCCTCTTGCCTCCTTTCTTTTTTTTTTTATTTTTTTTTATCTACCACATATAATTCTCAATTAACAGAATATGGTTTAAAATCTACATAAACAATCTGTACAAAAAGAGCACCTCACTAAAGATTCAAAAGAAAAAAAGTATAGCGTTGAACTAACACATCTGACTACATCATTTACTTTCATAAAAGGAAACATTTATAAACAATTATCCTTTTATAAAAGGAATATGAAGGATATTTTTAAAACCATTCTTCAAGAATTCCACGAACGATCACTCCCTGAACTTGTCTCTAGAAACTACCATCTCCCAGATAACGACCAGATTCAAACGCTCATTGGACTTCGGAGAGTAGGAAAAACATTTCTCCTGTACCAGAAAATCCAAGAACTCATCCGTAAAGGGATCCCAAAAGAAACCATCCTCTTCATCAACTACGAAGATGAACGACTCCTCAATCTAAAAGCAGAAGACCTTCATCTTCTTCTTGAAGCATATTTCGAACTACATCCTGAGAACGTTTCGAAAAAACTCTATCTTTTCTTTGACGAAATACAAGCAGCCCCCTCATGGCATCTCTTCATCAAACGGCTTTATGAACAAAAAAATTTACGTATTTACATCACTGGCTCTTCATCAAAACTCCTGAGTTCCGAGCTTGCTACACAATTACGAGGACGAACACAAGCACATGCTATCTACCCTCTTTCCTTTTCCGAATTCCTCAAATTCAAACAATTTGAACCAGAAAAAAACATTACCTACTCACGACAACGTTTTCCCCTAAAAAAATTATTCACCGAGTACCTTGAATACGGGGGGTATCCAGATGTTTCCCAACGAGATAACCTTCTCGAAAAAGAAGCGATGCTGCGAAACTATCTTGATCTTATCATCTATAAAGACATCGCTGACCGCTATAAAATCAGAAACACCCTCCTTCTTAAAAATCTCATGAAATACATCGTCACCAACACAGCAAAACACCTCTCACTGAATGCATTCTATGAATCAATGAAACAAGACTCCCTCGTGTCCAAAGACACAGTGTGGGAATACTTCTCCTACCTTGAAGAGATAGGATTTGTTTACCAAATAACAAAATATTCTCCTTCATTAAAAAAACAGTATAACGCCCCAAAAAAAACCTACATCGCAGACAATGGGTTTAAAAAAATTTATGGAATGAATTTTTCTGAAGATGCAGGACGGATTCTCGAAAACATGGTATTCCTCGAACTGAAACGACAACAAAAAGAACTCTTCTATTTCAAAGACAAACATGAATGTGATTTCATCATCAAAGAAGGAAAGCGTATCACGAACGCATACCAAATATGCTATCACCTCAATAAAGAGAACACGGAACGAGAGGTACAAGGTCTTAATCAAGCCATGGTCACGCTACATATAAAGAATGGAGCAATTCTTACATTCGACCAAGAAAAAAAACTCACCATAGAGAAAAAAATCATACCTGTGATTCCCGTCTGGAAATGGTTAATAGCTTAATCGCTCATCATTGTTCCAAAGTATACTCAATCGATTTACTCCTTAATTAGGAGTTATAATAAACCATGCAATCTATCAGAAAATATAACGTGACTATACCCAAAAAAAAAATAGAATGTTAATCATCTGTTCTTCAACAGAAAAAAAAATAAAAAAAGGGGTTACTCGTCTTCATCCCATCGATATGGATGGTCCCGATAGGCGTCGGACACCTCTTTTATTTTCAGGAGGATGCCATTGTGTGCGACTTTTACGATTTCAACCATTTTCGTTACCTCCGATGGAAAAGCATGCTTGTACGATACCATACTCATGATGTTATTTTCCAACACATTCCTTTCCTATAAACTGCACCCTCAACTAGTTCCATTATTTATACTTTTCTAAAAAAACGGCTTTGCACATAAAGTATGTGGTTTATGTGCAAAAATCAATTCTGCACATAAACTTATATTAAATTATTTCTCAACTGAATCCAATAAGATAACGGAGTAGTGGGAATGCATTCGGGAAGCGTTCCAACAACCACTGGATGAACGGATACTGTGGTT
>CAZGIV010000057.1:0-12124 GCA_964526175.1 uncultured Thermoplasmatales archaeon
TAAAAAAAAGAATTATGCTTATTTTATTCTGGTATAACGGACCTGGCGGGATTTGAACCCGCGATCTGCAGCTTAGGAGACTGCCGCCCAATCCAGGCTAGGCTACAGGCCCAATGAAAAACCGATGAGAGAAGCATACATGGCTGATTTTTAAAAGTTGGCAACATACCATTCTGAGAATTCCTCCAAGAGAAACTATATGAGATACCCAAATGACCTCCGAGAGAAACCAGGGGTACAACTCCCTAATGATGAGGCGTAATATTTTTATCGTCCATTATCTTCTCAAGCGTGAGCATTATGGAAACCTACATCGATTTATATATCAGTGCAGACGGGGAGAAAGCATCAGAGATTCAACGCCGGCTCCGTGAACTAGGTATTAAACCAGCAGTCGGCAACCATGATTTTATGTTTGACTGGAAAGGAGTCGTCGATGCATCAGAAATTATTGCCTTTGCAGATAAAGTCCAAGAGCACCTCAAAGGAACAGGGGTCATCTTAAAGTTTAACACCGTTCGATAAGATAATAATTTTTTTATATGAACGACAAATATACTCTAGAGAAAAATGAAGAGGAGAAAAGGATAAACGAATGAGTGACCTCAGAACAGTCCTCAAAGACCTAGGTAATGTCTTCATCGCTGTGGGAGCCATCTCACTTTTTCCGGTCATAATACCACTCTATTTTCAGGAATATTATGCCCTTATTCCGTTAATTGCCACCGCATTAATATTCCTAGAAATCGGTGTCATGCTTTTCTTTGTGTTCAGAGGCGCTGACCAAACAAATTTTAGAAGCGCCATGGTGACTGCTGCGCTCTGCTGGTTGGTCATTCCTCTCATCAGTATGATCCCGTTCCTCTTGATACCATATCAGATACATACGAGTGCGTACCTGGACATGCTCTCTGCATTTTTTGAATCTATGTCCGGGTGGACGGGTACAGGACTGACCATGATTGATAAAGAAAGTCTTTTACCCTACACGTTGCAATTCTGGCGGACGTGGACTCAATGGATCGGTGGCGTTGGGGTCATTGTGTTGACGCTTTCGATTCTTGCACAACCTGGTGTTGGGTCCTATATTCTGTACCGGGGTGAAGCACGAGAACGACGAATCCATCCATCCATTGTCGCCTCGGTGCGAACCATCTGGTGGATTTTCCTTCTCTATACGATCATTGGAATTGTTGTCGTGTTCCTCATCAGCTGGTTCTTGCCTAATGGGATGAACCTTTGGCAGACCATCAATCATACGATGACCGCACTGGCGACCGGTGGTTTTTCTGTCACTGATGATAGTATCGCAGGTTTTGGAACCTATGTTCAACTTGCACTGATTGTGTTAATGTGCATCGGGGCTATCGCCTTTGCTGCCCATTATGACTTACTAAAAAGACGAGTGCGACAGTTTTTCTCTGATGCCCAGCTCAAAGCGATGATTGCTTTGATTTTTATTGGAGTAATCACGTTGATACTCATTAATATGAATGACCCGAATCTTCTGTACAAATCAAATTTTTTGCATGCATTGCGTGACTCTGGTTTTCAGTTCGTCTCTGCGTTAACATGCACTGGTTTTCAAACAGTGGATATCCGCATGTGGACCGATTCAGCAAAACTTCTTCTCTCCATTGCGATGATCATTGGTGGTGCTGCAGGGTCAACATCGGGTGGCATCAAATTATTTCGTGCGATTCTTCTTGGTAAGGGAACGAGCTGGAGGGTTAAACGGACCATTTCAACACCACGACGGGTGTTTATACGAAAATTCGGTAATCGCGCTCTTTCCACCGAAGATGCATTGGATCTCGTCAACGAAGCAGCGATTGTGTCGTTCATGTGGATCATCATTCTTGTCATCAGTTTTTTTATGATGGGGTTCATCTATC
Source organism: uncultured Thermoplasmatales archaeon (assembly GCA_964526175.1). Taxonomy (GTDB): domain Archaea; phylum Thermoplasmatota; class E2; order DHVEG-1; family DHVEG-1; genus SM1-50. Next base: position 1,896 of record CAZGIV010000057.1, read on the forward strand.
ATTCTGAGACCATTGGGAACATTTTCTTTGAGGTCTGTTCTGCTCAGGGAAACGTTGGATTATCCGTTGGGTTAACATCACTCTCAATGGAACCGATTGCAAAGGTCATCCTGATTTTCAACATGTGGATTGGGCGATTGGAAATCATCCCTGTCATCGTACTGCTCCGATCCCTTCTTGGGTTACGGCGAAATGTACTTTAAAAATTTCTTTAAACAAAATAAAAAAAAGAAAAAATGATAGGTACGGGGAATATTATTCTGAAAATAACTTGACAACCTTATCGACTTTTTCTTTGGGAACTAAAACCGTGATGATATCACCTTCGGAAAATTGTATCTCCTCGGTGGGGATGATAAAACGCTTCTCTCGTTCAATTCCAATGACAAGACCTTTTTGCTGGGTCCATACGTCTTTGATTGTTCTTCCAAAAAAATATGAATCTTTGTTTAAGGGAAGTCGTATGACTTCCGCATGAGCATTGATGTTGAGATAGCCTTCAATGGTCGGATATTTGATTGATTTATAGATCATCTCAGCCATGAGCATATCAGGTTTTTTTACCACGCGGACTCCTTTCTCCTGGTATAAACATTTACTTTCATCCTGATTTACGACGGAGATAAGGTTCTTTACCCCACGATTCTTTGCAAATGAAACAATGAGCAGATTGGTTGCATCATCGTTGGTTGTTGCGATAAGGACATCTGCTTTTTTAATATCAAGTTCATCAAGGATTTCCTCTTGTGTTGCATCAGCGTGGATAGTGGCGGCGTCATATTTTCGTGCGATATCCTCACATTTGACCTGGTCTTTATCGATGACAACGATGTTGTTATGTCCTTCGCTTAAGCAAAGCTCTGTTAATCGTCGTCCAATTCCGCCTGCGCCTACAATAATTATATACATAAAGTCACCTTTGTGGTTTTGTTTGGAGAGCCGATAAGACGAATAGTGGTATTAAATTTTTTGTGCAGATGATCAATTAAGGTGCCTTCAAGAGAAAGGTCTATTGTGTTTTATTGTGGTCTATAGGTAACTGAAAAATGACCAGAGGCTCCATCTGTCTCGTTTCTTTGCGGTTTTTGCAACTCTTGTAACCGGATAGTCTCGAAGGGAATCTGTTTTTCTTTTAAGAGCTGGGAAATCCCCGGTACGTGTCCATCCCCGACACAGACGATGATTTTCTGATATTTTTCATGCAATTCGACAAGCTTTCCAGCCATATGCTGGTTGCGGTCATCGATGAGCACGCGTTTGATCGTTGGGAATTTCTTACCAATCTCCTGGATATAGGAATCAAAATTTTGTTGATAGTTTTTCAGTTCCTGTTCAACGCGTTTCTTACTGACAAAGAATCCAGCAACTCCAGAGAGTAACAGTCTGAATTTTTCTGAAAACGGCATCGTGTTCCACATGTGGGTGAAGAGTTGTTGTGCGTTGGTGTCGATGAAGGCGACCGGCAGTTGATGTGATTGCGCGTAATGAACAGCGCTCAGCATCTCATCTCCAGCGTTCACGCCATACTGCTCTGCCATGCTTTCTTGAAACTGCGCCAGCATCGTATAAACCAGTGGTAGTTTTTTTTTTGCGGCATGATAGGCGGTGGGGTCAGTGTTTCTCAGTAGGATTGCTTGGTACCGTTGTGGGTCGAGTTCCACACCGACAATCTCCGGTTCTTTCTCCTCGAAGATATTAAGCAGCGCTGCGGAAAGGTCGAAGACATGGCCGGTACCAATGACAGTGATCATAGTTGGTGCGGCAAATACACTGGGGTTTCTTTAAGGTATGTGTGCGCACACTCCAATATTCGACAATCGTCGAAAAGATTATCGACAATATTAAATACTATAAAGAATATAATATTATGTATGTGTAACGCAATCGACGATTATCAGGAAGATGAATTATCAGACGAATGGAAAAACGTTGAAAGAAGAGATTATTGGATACACTGCTAATCCTTCCCCCCCCTGCCTCCTTACACCTCTCATTTTTTTTTTTAGATCTCCTGTTCAAACAAAAGACGACTAATACCGATAATGTTCAGGCTTATACGGACCATTCACTTTTACACCGATATACTCAGCCTGCTCCTTGCTGAGTTTCGTCAACCGCACACCAAGCTTCCCTAGATGCAACCGCGCGACCTCCTCATCAAGGATCTTCGGCAACATATACACCCCAACCTTGTATTTCTCCGTCCAGAGCGCGATCTGCGCAAGCACCTGATTTGTAAACGAATTACTCATCACAAAACTCGGATGCCCATGCGCACACCCCAGGTTCACCAACCGACCCGCTGCCAGTATAAAAATCTCATGACCATCAGGGAAGACATATTTATCCACCTGCGGTTTAATATTGATCCGTTTCACCCCTTTTGCTGCATCAAGCTTTCCGACCTGGATCTCATGGTCAAAATGACCGATGTTACACACAATTGCTTGATCCAGCATCTTCTGCATATGCCCATAGGTAATGACGTCCTTACACCCGGTCGCCGTCACATAGATGTTAGCCTCAGAAAGACTCTCCTCCACAGTCTTAACCTCGTATCCCTCCATGGCCGCCTGCAACGCACAAATCGGGTCAACCTCGGTAACAATCACCCGAGCGCCAAACCCACGCATCGACTGACAACACCCTTTGCCGACATCACCATACCCGCAGACCACCACGGTCTTACCAGCGATCATCACATCGGTCGCCCGCTTAATCCCATCAGCGAGGCTTTCCCGGCATCCATAATGATTATCGAACTTCGACTTCGTCACCGAATCATTGACATTAAACGCAGGGAACAACAACGTCTGTGCCTCCAGCATCTGATACAGCCGATGCACCCCGGTCGTCGTCTCCTCAGACACCCCTCGGATGTCCTTCACCAGATTAGACCAGTGCGTCGGATCCTTTGCATAGATCTGTTTCAACAACGTCATCAGTTCCTCGTAATCCTTGCCTTCCTTCGAATAATCCTTTTTCAGAAGCGACGGGTTGTTCTCCACCTCGACACCCTTATGCACCATCAGCGTCGCATCCCCGCCGTCATCAACAATCAACTCTGGTCCTTTCCCTTTACCAAAATCCAATGCCTTCTGCGTACACCACCAGTACTCCGAAAGGCTTTCCCCTTTCCATGCGAACACCGGCACACCAGCTTTAGCCATCGCCGCAGCAGCATGGTCCTGTGTCGAAAAGATATTACAGCTCGCCCACCGCACCTGCGCACCAAGCGCCTGTAACGTCTCGATGAGCACCGCGGTCTGAATCGTCATATGCAGACTGCCGGAGATCCGGGCGCCCTTCAACGATTTCTTCGCACCGTATTTCTCCCGCACTGCCATAAGCCCAGGCATTTCTTTTTCCGCTATCTCGATTTCTTTCCGCCCAAGACCCGCAAGGGAGATATCCTTTACTTTATAATCGTTTTTTAATGATCCTTTCATAATATCATTCTCCAGTTGGTTTTACTTTATTTTAATATGAGTTTTGCATCAACGACACAGATATTTTTTTCATAGACAATCACCGGATTCAAATCCATCTCGTCAAGATGATCAATGAGTTCCTCACCCAGTTTTGAGACTTTTAAGACTAGATCAACAACAAGCTGTTTGTCTGCTTTCATCCCCCGGAACCCTTCCAAAAGCTTTTTACCAGTAAGCTCCTCGATCATCTGGCGTGCATCGTACTCATCGATGGGGACGACACGGAACGAAACATCTTTGTACAACTCGGTAAAGATCCCACCGATCCCGCACATGATGGACAGGCCAAACGTCGGGTCCTGGATCAGACCAACGATCATCTCCACGCCTTTCTCCTGCATCTGATCGACTAAAAGGTCCTGTGTTGGGAATTTCGCTCGGAGCTCTTTGAATGTTTTTTTCAGTTCCTCTTTATTCTGAATGTTCAGGACCACGCCACCAACATCGGTCTTATGCAGTATTTTTGAGGAGCAGACCTTCAGAGCGACTGGAAATCGAAGTGTTATTTTCTCAAGGTCTTTTTCTGTCCGAACCATCTGATATTTGGTGGTGGGGATCCCATAGGCTCGCAGGATGTCTTTTACCTCGTTTTCGGCAAACGCACCGGTCCTGTCTGCAATCAGGTTCTTCACAGTCATATCCATGGTCATTCCTTCTTCCGGTTATCGATAACCCGTTTAGCCTTTAAACCTGTTTCGAGGATTGTATTCGGTGGCATCACCTCAACCCGTGGGGTGAACACGATAACAGACTTGATATCGTTTTTAAGCTTCTGTGATAACTGCTCGGAATCAGCCACGCTGAGCCGCTGCTTGGTCTCTACCTCGATCGTCAACATATCAATGTCATTATCAGTCGATAACACCATCCGCCAGTTCCCACCGACCAACGAATTGTTCATCAGTACCGATTCAACCTGACCAGGGTAGATGTTCGTCCCCCGGATGATCACCATGTCATCTGAGCGCCCCTTGATTATGGAATGGCGCACATGCGTCCTGCCACATTCACACACCTTCGTATCATAGAGCTTGGCGATATCCCGTGTCCGATACCGCAACAGCGGCATACCTTCCTTCGTAATCGTCGTCAGAACAATCTCACCTTCCTCCTCGACACCCACAGGTTCTAAGGTAATCGGATCAACACATTCCACAAGAAAATGATCCTCCCAGAGATGTAACCCATCATGCTGGTCACAGTCCGTAGACACCCCTGGGCCACACATCTCGGTTAACCCATAGATATCATGCACGTCCATATCCCAGGTCTCCATGATCCGCTTCTTCAACCCAGGCGTGAACATCTCCGCGCCGAACAACCCGTTCCTTACCTTCAGATGTTTCGGATCAAAACCTAATTCCATCGCAACTTGACCTAGACGCATCGCGTAGGAGGCGACCCCTGAAATAAACGTCGTCCCGTAATACTCCATGAGCTTGATCTGCCTCTCCGATTGACCCTGTCCTGAGGGGATGACCAGGGCACCGATTTTCTGTGCACCATAATGAAACCCGAACGCACCAGTGAACGTCCCATAGGGGATAGGGTTCTGAAAAATATCTTTTTTTGTCAGACCAGACATGGACAGACATCGCGCCATCACCTCAGACCAGACCTCCAGGTCACCGCGGGTGTAACACGCGGTCACCGGCACACCAGTTGTCCCTGAGGAGGCATGAAGCTCTACACAGTTCTCTAGAGGTGTCGTCAGCATCCCGAACGGCGCGTTCTTCCGCAGATCGTCCTTGGTCGTTACTGGTAGTTTCCTGATATCAGCAAGGGTTTTGATATCACCGGGCTTTATCCCAAGTTCCTTGAATTTCTTTGTATAAAACGGCACGGTTTCGTACACGAGATGCACGGTTTTCTGTAATCGCTCCAGCTGCAACTCCTGGAGTTTCTTCCGCGACATGGTTTCCATTTTTTTATTGAAAAGATGATCCATAACACTCCCAGGCCCCCAATACACTGATTATTTATTAAGCTTAATGACTTGAATGTTTGATGAAGGTAAAAGGGTTAAAACAAAGGTTTTTAAAGGAGTACTGTGTTATAAAATCAAATAAAGGGGGAAAGAAATGGAAAAATATCCACTAACAAGGAAAGGATTTGCTGTTGGAATCATTCTTCTATTCGTTGGGACTTGCAGTATTCCAACAACAGCACAAGATTTAGAGAGGCCATCTCTTCAACTCTCAAAAAGCAATTGGTTGTATGTCGGTGGTTCAGGAGCTGGGAACTATACAAAAATCCAGGACGCTATTGACAACGCTTCGTATGGAGATAGTATATTTGTTTTCAATGGAATATATTATGAAAATCTGCAAGTAAACAAATCGATAAGTCTTTTGGGGGAAAACCAGACATCTACCATCATCGATGGCCAAGAAACAAACGGTCATGTGGTCAGTATCATCGCAGAGGATGTGACGCTGTGTCGATTCACCATCCAGAATTGCGGGGGAGTTCCGAACGCAGCAGAAATCTATGTTGTTTCTGATAATAATCACATCAGTGAAAACACGTTACTCTGCATCCCAGTTCATGGGGAAGAAGGCATATGGCTCTGGCAGTCATCAGGAAATACCATCACACGGAATACGATAGCAACGCATCACTATGGCATCTGGCTGGAAAATTCCAACCAGAACAATATCTCTGATAATTATATCACCGGTATCTGGGACTGGGGAATCATCCTTGGGAACTCCGATAACAACATTATTTTTGGAAATAATCTGACGGAAAATAGCGGCGGTATCTATTTACGTGATTCTAATGAAAACAAAATTTTTGGAAACGAAATCATAAAAAACTCCATTGGGATCGAACTGACCGACTGGGATTCCACGTCGTCGAATAATACTATTGGAAAAAACAATTTTTTAAAAAATAGTAGGAAAGATGCAACGTTCATGGCAGCAAAGAAATCCCATACGAAAAATACATGGGATGATAACTTTTGGAACCGCCCCTTGCATTTTCCAAAACTCATTCTTGGCGGTAAAGAATTCCTGTTCTTTCCGGGAGCACCGTTTCACTTCCCTCCAATGATGATTGCACTCCCTTGGTTCAATGTCGATTGGCATCCTGCACAAGAACCTTATGATATTGGAGTATAATCAATGAAAAGAAAATGTTTGGCGGTTGGAATCATTCTCTTGTTTATTGGAACCTGTATCATTCCAGCGATTGCACAGGATATTGAGAAACCACTACTGACATCAAGAGGTCAATGGTTATATGTCGGTGGGAGCGGGCCAGGGAATTATACCAAGATTCAGGACGCTATCAACGAGTCCATGAATGGCGATACTGTTTTTGTGTACGACGATTCATCCCCGTATTATGAGAATATTGTTGTGGATACATCGATTTGTTTGTTTGGTGAAGATAAAAACACGACCATCATCGACGGCCCCATAGGGGGAGATGTGGTTTCCATCCGTGCAGAGGGGGTAACTCTTCGTGAATTCTGTATCCAGTATCATTGTTCGTTTCCATCATCAGATATCGCTGTTCAGGCAAACCACTCTTGTATCTCTCATATTATCAGTAGTTCGAACAATTGGTATGGGATTTCATTACAATCATCCTGTGAAGCGAAAATTGTTGATACCACTATTTCGAACAAATATGTTGGTATTTCGCTACATGCATTCTCAAATAACAATACTATAACTGGAAACGACATCACAAACTGTAGTTATGGGGTAGAAATCAACTCCAGCCTAGGTAATCATCTCTATTATAACAATTTCGTTCATAACATGGTGAATGCCTATGATAACGGAGGCAATACTTGGAACAGCGATTATCCCTCCGCGGGAAACTACTGGGATGACTACACAGGAGGAGATGCTTGTTGGGGTCAACATCAGGATATGAATGGTTCAGATGGTATCGGTGATATCCCCATACTCATCTCTGGTGGGGAAAACCAGGATAGATATCCGTTAATGGAACCGTACGGGATGACACAGTTAGCCTTTGGTTTATCATTTGGGGGATTTGGGATCTCCGGCAAAATTTTAAACATTGGTAATACCACCGCGTTTAGAGTATGTTGGAGGTTAACGGTAGTCGGAGGCATTATTCTGATGGGGAGAGATACGTTACGTGTAATCCCGAAACCATTGTTACCTGGTGAAGAAGCTGTTGTCAAAGTAATGGTCCTGGGTTTTGGGAAAGCAACATGTACGATGATGCTTTGGGCAGATAATGCACCACTTTATTCAGGCAACTGGACTGCGACAGTCCTTTTATTTTTCATCCTTGGTATCCATAAAGGAGTCAATGACTAAAAATGAATGGGACGACGTATGATTCTATATTGTAAAATCTGCGGATCAGAACTCCCAGAGGATTCCCCAACAGACATCTGTCTTGATTGTCAGAGTATCATGAGCCAAGGTAATATCCTTGACCAGTAACGTTATTATAGGAGGAAAGTGTTATAAAATCATTGATTAGGGAGGTTATCGATGAGTAAAAATCAAAGGAGAAAAACCATTGCTTTTGGAATTATGCTGCTTTTTATCGCAGGATTGTGTGTACCATGCTCTCAGAGTTTACAAATGCAGACACAAAAAAATCTTGTAAAAAACAATGAACAAACCGACAAACCAACGGAGAATGGAAAAATAACGTGTTACGCGTTTGGAAAAACCAGTAACACGAAACAAGATATCGCCCTCTCACAAGCTGATGCGACAATGATTTTTGAAAAGCTACAAGAGCTGAACAATGAGATGTTGCAACATCCTTCCAGTGAAAAGACGATATCGTTAAAAGAAAGATTTGTTAATCTGCTCGATGAAAAAGGATTAATCCCCGATGAGGCTTCAAAAGAATCATATCTCTCTTTGCTCAATCCTGCATGGGTTGAGCGACTACAAAATACAGGAAACAAAGCAGTATTTCCCCATCCATTTGTCAACAGGGGAACCTCTGCACTCTGCAGCGTTGGTAGCGCAGGCTCAGGAATGATAATCCCGTTATTCCTTCTCCCAAGACCCCGCATCGCTATGATGTGGCTCGGGGATGGTGTAACAACAGCAACAAGTTTCCTTACCACTCGAGGATATGCTGCGGGAGGAGCACAGACAGGGTTTACTCTTGGATTCATGGGCATCGGTATCACCTACGCGGTCCCAGGATATATGTTATATGGATTCATCGGGTATGCATTACTTGCATCAACAACCGCTGAATATGTTGAATTTTATCCCCCCAATAGAGCTCCAGAGATTTCTGATATACAACCTGCGAATGGAGCAGAAAACATTCCTCTTAGTCTCTCTGAGTTACAATTTCGTATCCAGGATGCTGACGGTGACCTCATGAGCTACACGGTCACGACCGATCCTGATATCGGGTCTGGCAGTGGGAATCTCAAACCCTTTGGGGCGTACTCCGTTCCCATCAGTGGCCTGAAAGCAAATTTCCTGTATAAATGGACAATAAAAGTAACCGATGGAAAAGAGACAACAACCCAGGAGTTATCGTTTAGTTCTATAGAAGCTCCATTTAATCCATTTGATGAAGGCTGGCAGTATCGAAAACAGATTTCAATTAATCATTCCCAGGTAGCAGGAGGCCTAAGTAACTTCCCTATTCTTGTTCATATTATCGATGATGATTTACAGGCCAAGGCACAACCTGATGGAGACGATATTTTGTTTATGGACGGCTCAGGTGTCGCCCATAAATTGTATCATGAGATTGAAAAGTATCAAACCTCGAATGGTGAGCTCTTCGCATGGGTAAACATCAGGAACCTTTCAGCCGATGAGAACACCATACTCTATTTATATTACGGTAACCCAGAGAGTGCCAACAATCAGATGTCCCATCGAGTATGGAATCAATCTTTTGCTGGTGTATGGCATTTGAAGGATTTTCAGGATAGCACAAAAAATGGGAACCATGGAACCAACTCCGGTACTACAGCAAGTTCTGGGAAGATTGGGGATGCTCGAGCCTTTGATGGCGCTCATAACGAAATCTTGGTTGATAATGACCCTTCATTGAACTTTCATACCCCGAATAAATTTTCTATTAGCTTTTGGATGAAAAGAGACCGTTCGAATATCTATGAAAGTGTTATCTCAAAAGGAACTTCAGCATATACTGCTGGCTATGTCGTTCAGGTTTGGGGAGATAACTCAATGTACTTTGGTGTCTATGATGGTTCTCAAGAAAATCAAATCTTTTCAAACCAGAAAATCGATGATACAAACTGGCATTATATCACAGCGGTTTGGGATGGCACAACCATGTCCCTCTTCATTGATGGTGCAGTAGATAATTCAGACAATATTGGTCCTATCACTATCGCTGATGATTCCAAACCACTGGAATTCGGTCATCATTATGGGTATATAAGTGGTCAAAATCCTTTTGATGGAAGTATCGATGAGATCCAAATATCAAAGATAGATAGGACTGCTGAGTGGATCTTCACATCGTACATGAATCAACAACATCCTGCTACCTTCATGAATTTTGGGCCTGAAGAGCCACATCCATGATTTGTTGTAATCCCTGCGGTGATGTAAAAATAAAGACCAAGGATATCTATTAGAGGAGAAGAAATTCGAATTTCGTAGTATACCCTGAAATACTATACGTACCTCAAGAACGTTGATGAGCCCATGACGCGACAGTGTAAAATCTGTGGATTAGAACTCCCAGAGGATCCCCCAACAGACATCTGTCTTGATTGTCAGAGTA
>CAZGIV010000058.1:0-12065 GCA_964526175.1 uncultured Thermoplasmatales archaeon
GGTATTGTCCTAATTTAGACAGCAAAATGATATAATAAAAAATCATCCCATGACCATGGGTGGTCTGACAAAGATTCGATCATAGCTGGCGTTTCTCCTGATGGCAGGGGGTCCATGAAGTCCCAATGGAATTGAATGACTTCTATCGCGCTGATGAGTGTATTTTTCTGTTTGGAGTAACATTTGGTTTTTCTTACTAGTCGACCAACTCGTTCTCGTAGGATGCCGTTGAAGTTCTCGACATCAGTCATTTCTATATCATCTTCCGATGGAGGTTCGTAGACTATCTTGCGTATTTTGTCTATTACTTTTCGGCCTTCTCGTATTTTGATAAGTTGACCGTAGTCCATACAGGTCTCTGGATAATACGCTGGGAGGACGTAGGTGTAGTCATCGTTTCCATCTGAGAAGATCTGTATCTTGTTTCCCGAGCGGGGAAGTTGCACTCGGTGGAATAGTTTCTCGATCATCTCGTTGCAGGTTTGTTGTGTCCATTTTCCTACCGCGTAGGAGAGAAACAGATAGGATGATCGTTTTATGCTGGTGTAGATCCATGCATCACCTTCGCAATCTGCCTCTGGGCTTTTTTGCTTAACCTTTTTTTGTTTTTTTTGATGAACGACCAGAGTTCATCTACTTCAAACTGACCGAGTTTGACGTCTTTCAGAAGAAACTCGTTCATCATCTCTGCATGATACGCCATATCTTCAAGCAGCCTGCTGATGGTATCTCGGTGATGACCAGTGATCCGTTCGATACTCCTGATGCCATTCTTTTCAACGAGATGTTTGCAGATGTGGATTATCTCTGATTTGGAAAGATGTTTATGATACAACGGCGTGTTTGATGTTTCTACAAACCAGGTACGACAGTGATTGCAGTAATATTGTTGATGACCTGCTCGGTTCTTTCCTCGTTTGAGAATGTCTTTTCCGTTTTCTACTAGGAAGTATTTGCATCGAGGATTTTGACAAGTGATAGAAATTAGACTTCGTGGTCTTGCCATGAAAAAGAGTATGCTTTTGTACGTATATTAATTATGCTGTATATTTAAGGACATTACCACAATTTTTTCTTTTCAGAAACCATCGGCTTGTAGTAAAATCACAACATACCCACTGGATAAAAAGTCATGCTATGCGTAAAGAAACCGGGAGCTCAAAAACGAAAGCACCATTTTATAGACAGTATCGAAACTGTGATGTATTCTCGTTTGACGTATCACGGTATATGGTGTTTTTAATATAACATGGATAACGCAAAAATCACCTGTTTTATCACTGTTGACGATGGTGACATCCCCCTGAAACTCTGTGATTTCTTCCGGAGGTGCGATACTGATAACCTGGACATTTACAGATTCCCCTGAAGGAAGACTTGCTCCTGAGGACGGAGTAAAACTCCAGGACCCCCAATCAGGATAGGAGATGATCTCCCAGTTGAGAAACGAGGAAGGATCACCGACATTCGACACAGTGAAATTCCCATGAACGGTCGCTCCTGGTTCGATGTTACCCCAGGTAAGCACACCATTACACTCCAAATCTGGGCCCGTGTAATGATCACTATCCACCTCAGGGAGCGTGGTATTTACTAATATATTATAATACAGGTAGTTACCGATGTTTGAATCCCAATTAGTCACCGCCATGTCCTGTGAAGAGGAATATCGGTAGGTAACATCAAGAGATTCAGCAGGGTTTGTGTTGACTGTCACCCAACCTTCTTCTCGACTGCTGGTATACTCTGATGGTTCGAGCGGAAGACCATCACAGGTCACCATATCGATCCCTTGTATCTGACGGTGTGGAAGATAAAAGAGCCTGCGACCCCCAGCAGGGGTGAATTGCTCTGTAAAGGTCTGTTCGCAGTATGTTGGACCGACATTGCCGAAAACGATTTTTTCAACAACGGTCTCATACGCAGAACTCCATGAAGGTGTTGTGGAAAGACCTGTTCCTTGATTAAAAAAGAGATTGGTCGTATACCACCAGGCCCCGGTCGCCAGATCAAGGGTGTTATCGCCATTCACATCAACCAAAGCAACCGCTGACCCATAGTCACCAAAGTACTGCCATGAGTGAGTGGATTGGAAAAATCCACTGGAAAGACCAGTGTATTGTTTGAACAACCCGTCTCCACCAAGTTGTGTGTTATCGGTTGCGAAAAGATCACGGACCCCATCACCGGTGACATCACCGGCGGTAAGCATAATACCAAACTGATTCCCGCTGTCAATGGAAGACCAGATGGCAGTGGTTTCTAACATCCCACCAAGGTTCTGGTAAATCTGAGTCTGACATGAATCTCCAATACCAGCAAGATCTAACCAGCCATCATCATCAGCGTCTACCCAAAGGACACCAAGATAGATATTTTGATCATCTGACTGCCAACTCGGAGATGACCCATAAGAGCCATCCATGTTCAGGTACACATAGGTATGGTAATGATAGGAATTATAGGACCATCCCGTGGCAATCGCTAAATCTGGTCTACCGTCGTTGTTCATATCCCCGAAATCAACACCAAAGGCGTTCCCCATGATATTTGCAGTCCAACTCGGGGAAGAGGACAGAACACCATTATTATTCATATACACCCGAGCGATTGGTCCCAGCGAAGAACTTGTCCCTAGATAGGATACCGCAACATCAGGCCATCCATCCCCATTGACATCAGCGACATCGAGATGACCATTATACGCGATATCAGCAGATTCCCAGCTTGCTGTTGTCGGGAGATGACCATCGCCATCATTCAGATAGACTCTTACATGTCCTTGACCCATGTCATTCCCATCGGAGACGATAAAATCAAGCCAGTCGTCATTATTTATATCAGCAAATGCACCACCAGTACTATAATGTGGCGAACCAGAGACCCAATCTGGTGTCGATGAATACACCTGGTCATTACCAGATGATCCCATCCTATCTTTTTCTAAATCGGAAACAATCCCTTGATCAGTTAATGTCATTGTCTCTGATACTATATCAGCGGTCCTGTTCTCTTGTACAACAGATACTTGATTCCTGTCCGAATTGCTCCCTTGTGCAACTGTTATTGTAATGAAAAAAAGAATGATTGTACCCGCTGCCCATTTCCTTATCAGATGATGTCTCTTAATAAATATCCACCCGTATCTACGATTTTATAACGATCTTCTCATTTAAAAATATATCCATGGGTCTTCATAGAAGGTTTGACCTATTGGTCCAGGAGCGGTACCATGAACAGGTTCCCTCTATTTTTTGAAATCCTATCAATTGGTGCTGTTATAGTCTTTGTCATACCTGGGGTTGGTTCTGGGAGAATGATACAGGATGGATGATTCGTATCAACATAGAGATTGTTATGGGCAATCACGGTAGTTGTGTTCTTACCTATTCTATCAACCGTATTCGGATTATTTAAAAAACGCGGGTAGTTCGACGAGGAGACTTCCACTCTGATGCAATGACCGGTATTCCAGATGTAGGAGGTACTCCAGAGGTCAACAACGATTTCGTAGGTGGTCCCTGATTGCATGAACTCCCAGTGGTCCTGCCCGTTTCTGTTTCGCATCCGCAGGATCCCATCGGTGATAAACATAGAGCGTCCATCAGGGTAAACATCTGTCAGTTTTACGGTGAAATCAGTATCAGGGCAATCAGAGGAAACAAACAACCGTGCTGTTACAGGACCGGTTGCCTCATATGGTTGTTCTAACACTGGACTAGTAAAGACCAGCACATCAGAACGATTTTCCAGCGGACGCTGATCATAGGGACCTGCCGGAGAAAAAAGATTTTTCCCTCCAATTGTTGGTACAGGATCTATCGGATCGTAGACGTAGGGGAGAGGATCATCAATTCCCGGAAGATCTGTTGTTAACACTCCGTCTCCATGGAAATACCATTGAGCATCAGTAAAAGGTATCGGCCAATCATCTGCGTATCGCCATTCATTCCCCGGTGCACTGGGGGTATCGACATCCCCCATGACGTAATAGGAAACCGTTGGCCAACCTGAAAAATCATCGGTACGATTCATGGTATATAGCTGGATCATGTCCTGAAACATCCGAAGTGAAAACCTATCAAGAGAATTCCATGGGTAGGTCAGTTCACCTTGGGTGCGGGTGAAAAAACCAGTGTGTGTCCAGGGGCCTATAACAAGTTTTGATTTCCCCTGTGCTCCCGGTCCAGCATAATGCTGATATCCTATGTATGCCTCAATGGTTCCTTGGGTGAAAATATCGTACCATCCTCCGACATGGACAGCAGGGACATTAACGTCCTCCCAATTATCATCAAGTGTGACGTTTCCCCAGTACCCCAGCGTAAAGTTTTCGTTGTCTAAAATCTCCTGTAGTATATATGTACTATCCTGTCCATTTAACCATCTCTCCACCAGGTTCTTTCTGAACTCCCCACCTTGATAAACGGCATGTTTATACAGGTTAGGCGACGCCACAAGAACATATTGACATGCAAGGTTCGGAGGGTTCGCAGCAGCCATACAGTACTGGGTAATCCCCATGGCAGACGGACCGATTGTCGCGATTTTACCATTTGACCATGATTGGTTCGCGATCCAGGCAAGGGTATCAGCACCATCCGTACTTTCGTTTTTAAAAACCGTATCAATGCCACCTGATGCAAACCGTCCACGCATGTCCTGGATGACGGTCGGCCAGCCATATAGGATACCGATGAGACCAACAATCTGTAAGGCATTTTTATCATAGGGTGTTTTTAGGAGAATCGTTCCATGGGGGGATGAACGGAAAATGGGTCGATAGACGTCCGTTGCAAGCTCAACCCCATCACGCATGGGAACCATGTAGGTTGTCTTGAAATGTGGAAAAGCATTTAGCGTGTATGCCGCTGATGTTATCTTCAAATTTTGTGGTGCTTTTTTGATAATATCGATATTGGTACCAGTACCAAATCCAACTGGTAATATGAATAATACCATCGCGATGATTGTAACAATTTTCTTCATTTACTTACCCCTTGAAATTTCCTATAGATATCTTTGATTTAAACCTTTCTTTTTACTATTTATTAAAAAAGATCTATTGTAGTTAATCGGGATATACCTATTTACTTACCTCTCTACAAAACATTTTATTGATAAACTAAAAGGAACATCCATGGTAATGTATAGAAATTCGTAATTCTTTATAATCTTCACATAAGGAATTGAACATATGTTTTTTTTATTATTTATATTTTAAATTGCCAGAAAAAAATTTAAAATAATTCGTTTATTTTTCGCTCATGAACCGGCTGTTTGGTGAGATGTCTTTTCTCCAGATGATTTTTTTAAGTACTTTCTCGTCACTCATGTTTGCTAGCTCGATTCTTTTGTCTGGTGGGATGATGATGAGCTTAAAGAAGCTATAGAAATCTCCCATGCCACCGAAGATATTGACGATGGGGAACATCAGGAAAAACGGTTCACTTGGGTTAATGAAATACAAGGAGCACCAGACGAGTGGTGAAAAGTACAGGAACGCTAATTTTTTGTTATCTGCCACATATGATTCGTTGTCCACAAGAAACCCAACTGCAGAATATTTGGTCAATACGATCGCTTTGAAGGGTATCTTATAGTAGATCATGGTAAGCAGATGTGTGAGTTCATGTAGAACGATCGCAAGTGTTAATCCTAAGATAAATTGGAAGAGTGGATCCATGAGTACACCTCATTTTTAATATCCATATATATTATTATATAATACATAGTATATAAATTATACTATTAAATTTTATATTAGCATTTTATCTGTGTACCTGAAAAAAAATTTATACAAAAAAACGGATAAAATTCACAAACTATTCTTTTTTATGAAAAATAATAGCCAATAAGAAAACCTAAGACAACTAAAAATATCCCAAGCAAGTAAATAAGTAGTGATTTGGTTGACGTCTGCTTCCAGCTTGGTATACTATAATGGAGAACAAAATTAGTTCCAAGGAGCACGATCCCAAAAATAGATGGAATCGGAACAAATAGTATCGTCAGTTTTGACATTTCATAAATAATCGGCGTCAAGAGTCCTAAAAAGACAGTCGCACCAAGAAAGATAAGGATTGCTTCCTCCTTTTTTCGATACTTCCCGCGAGCAACAAACCCATGTGCGTTAATTGTATAAAGAAAGTTAGAAATGAAGGTGATAAAGATCCCGGTTAACACCAATGAACTCTCTTCGAAGAGGAGGTCAGCCATAAAATCGGTATCAGCAACCTGTTTTTAAGGTTGATGAACTCTATCGTATCAAGTGATCGGAAAACAAATACTTGAAGATCCTAACGGTTCCTCTCTTTGAACCCATCAACAATGGAGTCTTCGTCCTCAAGATTTTCCTCGTCTTCTATTTCTTCATGCCTTGGTTCGATGAAATACTCTGTTCGACAATTCGGGCATTCTATCATCGACTCTGATGATTTTCGAATCCATCGATGTCCACAGAAAGGGCAATTTTCTTTCTTCATGCCAACCCCGTGCGCAAAGAATATTCCGGCAAGAGTTTAAAAATATATCTGTAGACACACGAGAAGATATTTATTAATTTTGTTGTAGAATTAATAGCAACCCGCATAAGAAACCCTCAGCATGTTTTGCTATTTTTCCTGCGTTTTCTGGACTCGCGGTTACCGAGACACTTATCGATCCGAATCCAAGTTGTGGGATTCGTTCATATATTACTGCCCCTGGCTCTATTGAATCGATTGTTCCTTCGAACGAGCTGTTAATGGCCCCAAGGATTCCGCCCTTCAGGATGATATTCCATTTGATATCAGTCGTAACTGTGTTCCCCACATTTCGCAACCCGACAGCGACCCCGAACAACCCACCGGTGATATCAACCTTCGTTTTTACCGGATAATTTACATAACAAGCCGCATAACCGACCTTACACACACCATATTCGATACGCATGTACCCATCCTCACCCCACCCGGCGCCCCAAGAGTTCCGCAGGTACCAGACGCCGTTTGTTCCCTGGTTGTCGTCCCAACCCACGAGGGCAACAGCATGGTTGATTTGCGCATGTGGATCATCTTCATTAAAAACCCCGCCAGAGTATGCTCCGAACGCCTCGGTAACTGCACAACCTACCGATACAGGGCCATATGTCATAATTGCTTGTTTAATCGCTTCAGTAGGGGCAACACCCTGGGAAAACCCAATGAAATGCCAGGAGTCAATCATATACGAATGATGATATGGACCATCACAGGGAAGGTCTAAGGCCTTGTAGGGGAAATCTTTTTCCAATACAGCACCAGTTCCATTACACCGGTCCATCTTCCATTGAAAATAATCATGAGCCCACCAACCACCATTGCATCCCCAACCGTTTGTATTACAACTGACAAGCCACTGTTCTGAGAGATCAACTTCCTTATGGTCTTTTATGAGAATATTACATTCAAGTGGTGCGACCGTTCCAAACGCCCAACAACTCCCGCACCCCCCTTGATTTTTCACTGGTGTACATCCCCCAAGCTCACGCCAGTCAAAATGTGACGGTAAACCACTAGTCGGGATACATGGGTCAAATGAGGCATCGACCCACCAGTTCTCTGGTTCGACAAGACCGCAAAGCTCTGACAGAGGGTGCTCAATAGCGGGGTTTTTCCCAACCGTAAACGTCCATCCTTCATTGAGGCCTTGTTCTTGTAACAGAGTAATTTCCGCATCAGAAATCCAGGGTTGTCCAGCAGGTGTTGTTTCAAGAGTATCAGTCGGTAAGGTGCAACCACAATCACTCCATCCGATTGGCATACAGACCAATAAAAGACAGAAACCAGACACAACGAACGATTTCTTCATATATCAAATCCCCTAAATATCGCACTACATGGTTCAATAGAAACGCTCCTTAATAAATCTATGTTTTTTCAAAACAGTAAACACAACCAATATTTTCTCATTTATTCTTCAATTTTATTATTCGTAAATACACCAAAGAAGAACATCGGCGTGCTTTGAAGGTTTCATCGAAATGTTCTTTAAAAATACTGTGTAGGGACATATGTCCTGTCCTAACACAGTTCTTTAAAAATACCACACCTTGAATATTTTTATACTACTGAATTGATTACATCTTTAGACGAGACATTCGAGGTGATGGGAATATGAATGAGGATCAATTCCAGCAACTTAAAGGAGATTTTGAAAAGACAACTGAACAACTCCAAGATACAGAACAGTACATAAAAGAAATACAAATACAGCACTGCATAGACGCGTTGATCCTCGCGGGCCTTTTTATTGTCGTCTTCCAAACATTATCCTTCCTTCTCTATGGAGCCATCCTTTCTGATCTTGATGTCACATTGTATATGTTCTCCATGCTCATTGGTCCCTCTGCGTTTTTTTTATTGTTACTTCATCTCTATGAACTCTACGGGATCGCGAAACGAGGTGAAAAATCAATTCCACTCACTCTCGATCTTATGTATTTCATTTACCTAGTTATCGCACTTGTCACCATGATTGGATTGAATTCATACTACCAGCAACACAACATTTCTCAGAAATTTTTATCCGCTGGATGGGGAGTTGGGGTAGGGTTGCTTTGCATAGAAGTTCTGCTTGCATTATTGTGTGCGAAGTATATTGTTACAATATTCATCACAAAGAAACTCCCACATTTCTTCGAACACCCACAGAAAGTACGACGAATAAAACCGCTTCCTGTTCAACGACATACC
Organism: uncultured Thermoplasmatales archaeon; assembly: GCA_964526175.1. GTDB lineage: Archaea > Thermoplasmatota > E2 > DHVEG-1 > DHVEG-1 > SM1-50. Next base: position 8,715 of record CAZGIV010000058.1, read on the forward strand.
ATCAAACCAAAACAAATCTATTATTTCAGGAAAAAACCTGATAACTCTCTTTGGGAAAACGAAGAGTATTTCATCAAATACAAATAAATGATACACTGTTTGAATAAAGAAAAGAAGCAACTCAAAGACGGTCTATTTTTCTTTTTTTTCGTTGAGTTGCAGAGCACCTATGGATTTTCTATAGGTCGTTAATTAAGGATGCAATTTGTTTTCTTTTATCCTCTTCATCGGGCAACGTGATAGATGATTTCCATTTCTTTGATCCATCAGAAAGATAGAATCCGCGGGAAATAGCGACGAATTCTTTCGAAATCGATTCACCGATAGCTTTCTTCCGTGCAACTTCGATGAAATTATTTTTTCCAAATTTTACTTCTTCTGCTTTCAGTGTCTCAAATTCAACCATTGTATACCTCTTTGCCTGGAAGAAAAGATTAATTGAATTTAAACTTTTTCAATTAAACAAATACCCGCTGAGAAATTGAAAAAAACATGATGACGAAATACAGACGTCTCTGTGATAGTCGTAAAGTGGAAATAAAGAGGTCTAACACAATCCTTTTACAAGGATGCGTGGTTGAATATTCTCAGTATATTTACTGCTCTGCCCAATTTTTTTCTCGTTGACGATTTTTACCTTTTTTTCTTGATTGGGTGTATGCAAAAGAGGCGTATAATCTTTCATCCTTTGCTCGTAGGCAAAGACTTTTGCAATATTTTCAATTTCTTCGAGCGCGTTTTCATCAGTAACCGCCCCCACAATTTTTATCTCCGCGATGTTCACCTCATTAACGCTAGATTTTTACTAGCATGTATATATGTGTCAGTCCATGAATATAAATGTTTTGAAAAATCATTCTAAGGAACCTTTGAAAGTTCTCCTCCCGTATGTATGTTACGATGAAAGAGGAACAAACACGAAAAGAAGCAACAATCCTTTCAACAACTCTGTCGTTTTTCCAACGGTCACGTTGACCTCTATGAAACCAATTCCAATGAAGGGGTCTACCTTTTGGAGTACTATTTCCTGACCGGCAGCAAGGAACATCACTGTCCCATGATTGGCGCGTTCTGAAGGAAGAAGTAACAATCCCCCGCTCAAACGAGAATTCCAGTCGATATCTAAAATATCCTCTGAACCTCTATTTTTAACCGAGATAGTCAAGCCAACCCCACTAGTGATCATGATCTCAACATCTTGGATTTGAGATTCATATGGTGCCATCAATGGATACCTATCTTGACTTACATTCCCCGGGATCGAATAGGGACTATCGCCGATACCGTCACCATCACTATCTGAACCAGTATAATCAGACCAATAGTTACCACTTAACCCATTATCCCAGTTGCTCCCCGTTATATCATGTGCGTTTTCAGGATTATCGATAAAATTGTTATGAAAGATCGTATTATTACTGCAATGATCTCCCAGAATAATCCCATTAAAAAAACTTTTCTTCACCGTGTTTCCAATTATAACGTTCTCTGGTGATTCCCAGAGATAAATACCATATCCTCGATTGTTTACCATCACATTATTTATAATCATATTATGGGCGGCGTACTCCAGTCGAATCCCGTGATAATTGTTATTTTCAATCAAGTTCCCATAAATCGTGTTATACGATGCACCATCAAGAAAAACACCGTTCATCCGAAGATTATTGATAATATTGTTATGAGAAATATTATTCCCTTGTGAGGTCACATAAAAACCACAACAGTTCCAAAAATCACCGACATTACTAATCCGGAATCCACTGACGGTTACTCCATTGACAAAAATTGAGATCGCATGGTTCCCGCCCTCAATACTGGTTGTATTCCGATTTTCCCCAAGAAGATGAATCTGGATGCGAATAATAATGCTTTCATAGTACGGTGCCGAGTCATCATACACAAACACGGTATCACCATCGGAAGCGTTATCCACTGCATCCTGAATCCTGCTATAATTCCCTGAACCAGATCCACCAACATACAGCATCTGTCCATTGTTCATTGAAATAGAACGGTCTTTTGATAGTGCTGATGAACAGGAACAACATCCTGCCCCCAACAGAAAAATAACGGAGCACGCTAAAAATTTTACCATTATATCTCGTTTCATGATCTCCCCCTTCTTTCATGGAATATAAGAAACCAATCTATATAAATGTAATCTCTATAATTATTATAAAAACAAAAAGTTTTAAAGACTATGAGTCATAAGGGGACTGGTAGGAAAGATAATGGTTACAACAGAACCTATCTGGGACGAAGATAAATTAAAACAAAGATTGCTGAAAGCATCAAAATTCTTTTTTTTAATTACCATGATTTATTCACTCTGGATTGCTTTAATTATCACAGGAACCTATTTCCTCCAGCTTGGCAATAACTGGGCTGCCCTGACTGTAGAAGAATGGATTCTTTCCGCTATCGCTCTCCTCAGCGTGTTGATCGCTCTTGAAGTGATTCTTCTCATTCAGTTCATGCTATTACGAAAAAAACAATTCCGACCAGAAAAACAAAAACAACCCGTGTTTCTACAAGGGAAACACGTTCACAGCTACACCATCCCTATTGATGCAAAAGGTGGTATTTTCAGCAAAACCTACATCCTCATTGATGAAAACCGAGTGTTAAACCTCCGCTACCAGATGATTCCCCCAAATGCCCTCTGGGGACAAAAACAATAAGGAAATTACTTTTTCAACATGCCCATTTCCGTGAGTTTCTCAGGAAGGTAGGTATCGGTCACATAATCAAGTCCATATTTTGCAAGCGCCTGCTGCTCTGATTTCTTCCCAAGTTTCAGTTGCAATTTGATTTCATGCTTCCAGAATTGATCCTGGAACCGTGGGTCATCCAGCTCACTTTTCAACGCGGCGACATCTTCAGTAGTCAACGTATCGGTCGGAAGCTTATAATTCTCAATATCTGATGGTGTCACACCAAGGTACTGTGCCGCTGGTGTCGCTAGATACTCAGAGATATGCGCAGTTTTAATAGCACCATACGCAACACTTCCGTAAATACGAAAACTCCAAGGGTCACAATCGGTAAAAACAAGAACCGGTAGTTTCTTTTCCTCGTTCAGGCGTTTAATAAACCGACGAGTGGACCGTGCAGGTTGACCTTTCAGATGAACTAAAATCGCACGAGAATCCGTATCAAATCCATTCTCTACAAGTCTATCAAACATACCACCGGTTTCGATTGCGACGATAAAATCAGCGTCAACCTCTTTAAAGGAGAGTTTTTCCTTCTCGACATTATAGGGTATCCCATATCCTGCGTCGCCAACGTCGTCCTGGCAATGGATCTTCTTCTTGGTGTTATTCCTGGTTATTTCCTCAACAACAA
>CAZGIV010000059.1:0-12037 GCA_964526175.1 uncultured Thermoplasmatales archaeon
GATTTCTGAACTACGACTGCCGATCTCCTTTGTAAAGAATTTACGAGAGTATTATTTTCGGTATTTAAAAGGATAACATCCCCACTTTTTATTAACCTGTTTGCCTTCTTCTCAATTCTTTCATAAATCCTTAATCCCTCAGGGTCATCTGTTGCCATAGACCCGCATAGTATAAGCCTACAGTCTACTTTTTCTTTGATAAGTTTAAACATCTCAAGAACCCCTTCTGGGTCTTTCCAGGGATCAAATCTTGATATCTGTGTTATGAGTGGTTTATCTGTTTTTACATCAAACTTCTTAAGAGTTTTCTCAATGATTTCATCAGAGAGATCTATATTCTTCGTAGAAAGAGGGTCGATAGCTGGGTACATTATCTTTTGCTCAACAGGTAAATCATTCTTTTTATATTTTTCATGAGAAAGAATCGCCATATCATATCTCAAAATAAATGGTTTTAAGAATTCCCAGAGACCTTTATCGGGGTTTGAGATATCTATATGACATCTCCATACCCAAGGTTGTCGCTTTTTATAAAATTTTATAAGGGGTAGTGGCTGCGGGTCGTGAACAATTACAAGGTCATGACTAATATGTGTATACATATAAAACTCTTCATTTGTCTGAAGGTACACCTGCTTCTTATTCTCGGTGAGATCTGATGGTTTTCCTTGAAGCCCATTATGAAATAATTTAGTTATTTCAAAAAAATCCGGCGTACCATGTAATATACCCCAATCGGTTTCAATTCCTATATCGTTCATGAGATGAATGAAACTGCTCAACATCTCAGCTACACCACCACCTGAATACGTGGAATTAATTTCTAAAATATGCTTTCCATAAAATTTACGTGCCTTTCTGTAGATATTACTTATTACCTCATCTCCAACAATATCTCTATAATCTTCCATTGTACGCATACTTTCACCTTCCTTATCTCCTTAATTTATATAATCCACGATAGACCATTAATAATTCTATATAAATTTAATCCTAGTTCAGCATAATCCCGTTTTCATCGATTTCCTTCTGTCGTATTCTCGACGAGCTAATTGGTTTTCTATCCTCTGAAAGGACAAACGGAATCACGATGATGCGTAATGGTTTTTTACCAAGGAGTTTCCGCCCCCTGTTGATTTCTTCTGCGGTTGGTTTAGTTTCTGGGGAGACGACGATTGCATCGAAATCTCCTTGGAGAGTTGGACCAAATTTATCAGAGATTGGTTGAATGATGGCCTGCTTCAGTACTTTTTTATCTGATAAAAACTGTTCTATTATTTTTTTTCTCTTCTCAAATGATGCAAACGTTCCTTTCTTTTTTGCCATTGCAGTCGATGTTATACCAATGAAAACAGACCCCTTTGGTCCAGCGACCTGAAACGCTTTTTTAAGGAGGACCTTATGTCCTTTATGGAGCGGAAAAAACGTTCCACCGAGACATACGTTCATATAGGCAACCATAGCATGAGAATCCTTAAATGTATATGTTGGGAAAACTATTTAATTTGGTAACTCAATGCATCTTTCATTAAAAGGATGGGATTATGAGCACAAAACGTTCAATTCTTCTTGTGGTAGGCCTCGGTTTTTTATTATTGAACGGTCTTTCGATACTTTATCTTACTGAACAATCAAAAGCAGCGGGACGAGAAATTTATGTCGATGATAGTTTCTCATTTCCTCGAGATGGTACTGCAGAACACCCGTATCAAACAATTACTGAGGCGATTAATCTCGCAAATGATGGCGATACCATATATGTGTTTAGCGGAACCTATAATGAAAGTCTGACTATCAATAAACGTGTTTCTCTTATAGGTGGAATCGATGATAAATCTAGTATTCTCTCACGTGGTCTGGAACTAAAATACCTTGTCGATATCACTGCAGATTTTGTCACATTAGAAAATTTCGTAATTAACGACCCAGGACGTTTTATTCACTCGCAATATGGCGCGCTTATTCATGTTACAGCCAATAATGTTGTATTGCAGAAAAATAATATCTCACAATGTGATCTTTGGGGGATTTATCTTGAGTCATCTGATGATAATACCATAAGTGGGAATTTAATCAATGACACTAAAGGAGTGTTTGTAACATCTTCAAATAATAACGTTTTTTCAGATAATAACATCTCCAATTCAAGTGATGCTGGGATAAATCTCCGTTCCTCAAACAGAAATATTCTGTATCAAAATTATTTTATTACTGATACGTATGGCATCTACGCCAGAGATTGCTCAAATACAAACATGACCCAGAATACATTTACAAAAAACGTTTTCCATGGTATGTACATAACAGGGGACAGAAATGATATCATCCAAGCGAATAGTTTTAAAAATAACTCTGTGAGTGGGGTTACGTTAGATTCCTATGATTGTCTTGTGTCAGACAATGTCTTCAATTATGGTCAAATTGGGTTAAGTCTCCAGAAGACCGGATGTCACATCCGTAATAATTCCTTTCAAAACCTCAGTTCCACTGCTCTGTCTGCAATTCAGGGAAGTAGTAATAATATAATAATCTTGAATCATTTCCTTAACAATAATTTAAATGCACGGGAGTTAGGAAGTAATCAATGGGATGATGGGGTCGAAGGGAATTATTGGGATAATTATAATTATATTGATAGAAATCTCGATGGTATTGGTGATATTTCCTACGTCATTGCCACCGGTGGTCAGGATCATTATCCTGTTGGTATTTTCTTACAACCGCCAAATAAACCTTCTAATCCTTCCCCGACAGATGATCAAGAGAATGTTGGGTTGACCGTAACGTTATGGACGACGGTGGTTGATCCCGATAGTAGCGTCATCTCGGAAGTCTCATTTTATAACGCGGTAAATGACATCAAGATAGGTTCTGTTCGGAATGTGGTGAACGGTAAGAATGCTTCTTGTCGTTTGACGTTACCGTTTGATACGACGTACGCATGGTATGTCATCGCGAACGATAGCCTGCAGGAAAATCAGTCTGATATTTGGTTTTTTACGACAAAACAGCGACCGCCAGAGAATCAGAAACCTGTTGCGAACCCTGGAGGGCCGTATCTAACGAAATTGAATCAGTCGGTCTTATTTGACGGTTCTCAAAGCATTGATCCTGATGGAACCATTATTTTTTATCGGTGGAATTTTGGGGACGGGGGCAGTCAGATTCTTGATATGACACCAATACATACCTACGCTGATCCCGGCGTCTATACGGTGACGTTAACCGTCGTTGATGACGATGGACGAAGTAGTATGGCAAATACGACTGCGACAATACAAAGTGTTATCTTTGAAAATATTCCTCCTGTTGCAACGTGTGTTGCTCCGTCATCTTGCTTTATTGGTCAAGAGGTAAGTTTCGATGCTTCTGAAAGTAATGATACTGATGGAACAGTTGTTGGATATCGTTGGGATTTTAACAGTGATGGAATCTTTGATACCGACTGGCTAAATGTCTCAGCAACAACCTATACGTTTTCTTCTGTTGGCTCCTCAGTTGTGACTTTAGAAGTCAAAGATAATATGGATGCGGTAAGCTCATTTTCAACAACTGTTCTGGTCCAGGATGTTGAGAAAAAAACACCGGGTTTTGATATCCTTCTTGTCTTTCTTGGCTTACTCATAGGTCTTTTCCTCTATGATAAACACAGAAAATAAACGAAATCACTCGTGAGCAATTTTTTTTATATCTTTTATATATTTTAATGAAAAATTATAAATACTTACGAAATTCACACTACAATCGATGTGGCGCTATTTCGAGAGGAGACCATCAGGAATCATCCGGGTTGCTGGATTTTGTGGTATTTTAATCCCTATCGTAATTTTCATCTGTCTTGGGCTTTCGATTGCTTCATCTCCGTGGTTTACCTGGACGCAACATGCGTTAAGTGATTTTGGCATTCGAAAGAACACGGCTCTATTATTTAACAATGGCATGATTCTTGCTGGTATTCTTTCCTTAATATTCTCCATGGGGTTGATAAAAATTTTGTCGAATAAAATTGGGGGATATATTCTTGGGCTTAGTTCTATAGCCCTCATTGGTATTGGTTTGTTCCCAGAAACCATTTTTACTCTTCATTTTTTTACCTCTGCATCGTTTTTTGTGCTTCTCACAATCGGTTTATTGATTATTGGATTGACCATTAAACAAAATTCATTTGAGAGAAATATAGGATTACTTGCCTTAGTACTTGGAGTAATCGCAATAAGTTCTATCGTTTTTCTGTTTCGTTTCGAGGGTATCGCCCTAGCTGAGGCATTTTCGTGTTTCCCTGCGTTTATCTGGTTTTCGCTGGTTGGGGTAAAAATGACCCGGGTATAAGTTTATACCATTAGGACGAGAAATAAAACTCCTGCGATAAGTGGTTGATGAATAAGGTAGATGGATAACGAATGCTGGCCTAACCAGGAAAATATTTTAGTTGGTTTGTATTTTGACAGGTCTGGAAGACGATATCTTCTTTTATTGTCTTTATAGAGAATGTTCCCAAGAACGATACCCAGGAGGCAGACTCCAAACCAGGGAAGTATAGGGAAATAATCAATGGTGTGAGCTCCGATATTGGGCTCATGAATGCCCGTTGCAAGTTCAGCCATATTTGGATTTTCTGCTGTATAGAGAAAACCTATCGTTAAGCCTGAGACGATGATAAGGGCTGCAAGAAGGATATTAGCAGATTTAAATCTCAGGAGAAGTGTACTTAAAATCAAGCAGCATCCGATGCAATGGAGTACTCCGAAAAGAATCGGTCTATCTGGAAGGAACACTGCTGTAAGCAGGGTAAGGAGCATTCCCAGGCTAAGGATCCAAAGTCCCCGTTGTATGGTTCGAAGATGCATTTTTCTCGGCTGGTTTTTGTATTTATTGTTATTGACTGTTTGACAGATTCCGACGAGGAGGAAGAAGATGACGGGTACGATGATGTTTAGTGAATAGAAATTTTTATTGAGAGGAAGGATTCCAAAGTAGTCAAGATCCCAGAAGAGATGAAGGATGATCATGAATAGGATGGCTAACCCTCTGAGAATGTCTAATTCTATGAATCGTTGGGATTGTCCTTTTTCTCCTTGGTTTACTTGATGTAAATTCATATTGTGTTCCTTCTCCTTAGCTCTCCATAATATTGACATATTGTATCGTGGTAACTTCTAACAATGATGATATTTAAAGATAACTTGGAAGAATACCAAAATGGAAAAATTTAAAGGAGGAACATCATGGAATAAGACCAGCTGAAAAATCTAGTATACACGTCTAAGAAATTTTAAGAAATTTCTATTCTTTAAAGAAAGGGAAGCGCAGATCCTTGCTATTTTTTTTTATTTTTTATTTACCGACTATGAAAATTTTTACAGCGTCCTCTTCGTCTCATGAATAGCGACTAGAATCAATCTCATGAGATACATTTAAATAAAAGCCGGTCAATATTACGTCTATTAAGGGGATAGTACATCATGCGAAAAAGAATAGGGAAAACTGTACAGAAATTAATGCTTGTAATCACCTTTGTAGGTCTTCTGACGGGAACGTTTGGCACTGTTGCCGCAATCCGTTTTACCAATTCAGCGCCTCCAACGGAAATTACCCTATCACAGAAAGTGATAAGCGATACAGAAACGGCAAAAGGAACGAGTATCACAGGGGAATATACTCCTTCTTATACCATAAATTTTTCAGAAGACGATATCAGTTTTAGTAAACTTTTCGGGTACGATCTTGTAACGATGAACGATTGTTCCTGTCTCCCTGATGTAGGAAAACCAATGATGCCTGTAAAACATAGTATACTCGCATTACCACAGGGTATGAAGGCAACAACCATTCGGATTCTTGATATTCAAAAGCAAACAATACCTGGACTTTACACCATTTATCCAGCACAGAAACCACTCCCCGTTGGGACGACCGATGAAACCATGATGAATATGCATCTGAATAAAGCAACATACCTTTCACCACTCCCTTATCCAACGAAACGTATTTCATTGGGAGAACAAACCGATCTTGCTGGACAAAGTATGATAGAAATTTCTGTATATCCCCTACAGTATCTTTCCCTTCAAAAGAAATTATGTTTAATGACTTCGATAACGTTCAGCATCGAAGGAATCAATGGATATACTTGCGGTGATTATGTATCAGAACATATTTCCAATACTAACCGTGATATGTATCATCAAATGATACAAGACCTGGTAGTCAACCCTGAAGATGTTGAGCTTCATACATCACCAAACCCTCAACCCCTTGGTGTCGGACCAGGTGATTACGATTACGTGATTATCACCCAGGCTACTTGGGTTAGTGCGTTCCAACCACTCGCTGACTGGAAAACCCAGAAAGGTGTCCCTGCTACGATAGTGACGACAGACTGGATTTACAACTCTGGTGGGTACAGCGGAACGAATGTCCAAAAAATCAGAGCATTTGTTCAAGATGCATATACTAACTGGGGAACAATCTATGTCCTGCTTGGTGGTGATACCAATGTTGTTCCCTGTCATACCAGGACGTTTTCAGGAGTTGATCCCGACCCTGTACCTAACGATGTATACTACGCGGATTTTGATAGCGATTGGGTCTGTGAAGTCAATATAGGGCGTGCGTCAGTCACCGGCCCAGGAACAGGCACTGGGCAGATTGGAAATTTCATTAACAAGATACTGATTTATGAAACAGACCCTCCATTAACAAATTATGCAAAAAACGCTGGGTTCTTCGGTTTCGATCTAGATTCCTGGACTCATGCAGAGCAATGTAAAATCAACATCAAAAACGCGTATATCCCAGCAAGCTGGACGGTGACTACTGTCTATGATAGTCAGGGAGGGAACCATCAGACAAACGTCATTAATGCACTTAATGCCGGTCAAAACCTTGTGAACCATGCAGATCATTCGAACAATGATTGTATGGGCACAGGATACATCAATCATGACTGGCTGATTTATAATGATGACATGGACGCGTTAACCAACGGAAACAAGCAATCCATCCTTTATTCCATGGGCTGTGACCCTGCTGCTTTTGATGTTACAAATTGCATCGCAGAACATTTCGTACGGAACAGCAATGGAGGAGGAATCGCCTTCATTGGGAATTCACGATACGGGTGGTACAATTACGGTAATTACAATTCTCTCTCAATGGAATACGATGTCCATTTCTTCGAATCGCTTTTCCAAGAGAATCTATACCATTTAGGTGCTGCTTTTTCTGATCATAAAAATGACGTGATGCAGAGTCACTCAGGTAGCGACATCTATCAATACTGCTACACTGAACTGACCTTACTTGGCGATCCTGAGCTCCCCGTCTGGACAGAAGACCCAAGCTACTTCGTCGTGAGTCATCCACAGACCATCCCCCTAGCTTCTTCCTCTTTTACGGTACACGTCGAAACAAACAGTGGAAGCAATATCCAAAACGCATACGTATGCCTGTGGAAAGAAGATGAGATATACGAGCGAGATTTTACGAATTCAGCAGGGGACGCAACCTTTACCATCGCACCGGAAACAGGAGGAAATATGGATGTAACGGTAACAAAACAAAACTACCTCCCCTCCGAGAGTTCCGCTAGTGTCATCGAAGAGAATGTCCCCCCAAACCAACCAAGTTCTCCAAATCCAGGAAACGCTGCGACCAATGTTCCTATTTACAGTGACCTTAGTTGGACTGGTGGAGATCCAAACCCAGGGGATACCGTTACCTACGACGTCTATTTTGGGACAAGCAGTACTCCTCCAAAAGTGGTAAATAACCAATCAACAACAACCTATGACCCCGGAATAATGAATTATATAACAACCTACTACTGGAAGATAATCGCATGGGATAGTTACGGGGAATTCACTATAGGACCACTATGGAGTTTTACGACAAAAGCAAATAGCCCACCGATATTCGGAGCCACATCACCAACGAATGGTTCAACAGGAAATCCGTTAGGTTTCACATGGAACATACCGATCAATGATCCTGAAGGAAATATTTTCTCTTGGACGATCCAATGTAACAATGGACAGACGAACAGTGGAGCTAGTTCAACAAATGGAACCAAATCACTTACGCTTTCTGGACTAGCGTATTCAACCCTCTACAAGGTGTGGGTCAATGCAACCGACCCTGGTGGCAGTGGTATCTATACCAGAAGATGGTATACCTTTACTACCAAAGCAAACCTCCCACCGATATTCGGAACACCGGTCCCTGCGAACGGTTCAACCAATACCCCTCTCGACATCACCTGGAGCATTCCTATCAATGATCCTGAAGGTGATATGTTTTCATGGACGATTCAATGTAGCAATGGGCAGGCCAACAGTGGGATAGGGGCTAGCAATGGGACGAAATCTCTTATGCTTTCTGGGCTTGCCTATTCAGCGATGTATAAAGTCTGGGTCAATGCGACAGATTCAAGTGGCAGCGGGATGTATACACGTAAATGGTTCAGCTTTACAACAGAATTAGACAGTACACCCCCCGTGACCACCATGATATGTAATGGAACCATGGGTGATAACGGGTGGTACATTGACCCTATCATCGTCTCATTTAATGCCACTGATACCCAATCAGGCGTACTCTTAACCATGTTCAAGATCGATAACGGTGGTTGGACTACCTATACCATACCTTTCCTTATCTCTATTGATGGAAATCATGTGATCTCATACTATTCGGTTGATCTCGCTGGGAATACGGAAACAACGAAAATAGCAGCAGCCAATATAGATGGGACCGCACCAATCATCACCCTTACCAAACAACAAATCGATCTCTTTACTATTAAATTCACCGCGCAGACCAGCGATGAAACAAGTGGTGTTGATCGAGTCGAGTTCTACCTTGACGGACAATTACAATTAAACGACACACAGTCACCCTACGAATGGACCTGGACCGGGATTGGGCAATATAGCGTGACTGCGACCGTATACGATATGGCAGGAAATTCACAGAGCCAATCGATGAGCACGCCATATAGTTTCAATTCATGGACCACATCAAATGAGCTACAAACCCTGGGATTCGTATTAAAACAACAGATGAATAAGTAAGTAGAGAGCCTACAGAGAGAATACATAGAACGGTTGAACTTACTACCACTAAAAAACTGGATTTCAACCTCAAACTATAAACGAATGATAATTTAGAAGAATGAGAATAATAAAAAGAATTTTTTTAAAATTCCCCGAAAGGACTTGGTGCATAATTCCTTACAAGATAACATACAATAGAACATCAAAGTCTGGAGTAGACTGAAAAATAACATGGATAATCTAGAAAAAATTCAATAAATGTTAAACCATTTCAAATTTAGTACCCTGAATTTCAGGAGAAAAGAATTATGAGCCAGATCATTTAATTAATATGTCATTGAGATAGATTTAATAAATCCGCCAAGATTTGCTAAATGATGCCAACGAAACTTGACGCTTGTCCCTTATGTTATAGCAAAAAGATTACCCCTCAATATACTACAAAAGACGAAGAATTCCATATCACCGATAAAGAGTTCAATCTGTTCCTCTGTTCCAATTGTCATTCATATTTCCTAAATCCCCTCCCTGATGAAGACGTAATCAAAGGTTTCTATAAAATGGACCCCCTCACGTATGGGGCGTACATTCCTCGGGATCCTAAAATTAAATACACCGGTTTTGACCATCTCCTACAACCTCATCATAAAATTTACTTTTTAAATAGAATCCTTCAATCCGCATTCAATAAAGACCTTGACAACAGGCTACTCGACCTTAATAACTATGCTGTAAAAAGCAATATTACATTCAAGCATGTATTAGACGTTGGTTGTGGCAATGGTTCGTTTCTCCGGGACCTCTCTAAATATTTTCAAATCCCAAAAAGTTGCCTCGAAGGAATTGACATCTTCCCAGACATCGAGAAGCTGAGCATTACCATAGGTATAACAATGAGGAATCTTGAACTCCAAGACCTCCCAAAGAAACCGGTCTATGATCTCATCATCCTTAGTCATGTGCTCGAACATATCCGAGATCCGAAAAAAATTGTCCAGGAAGTAGAGGCACGACTCGTCAACCATGGAACGTTCTTGCTCTCGGTGCCGAACAGCCAAAGTCTCCCTGCGCATCTCTTTGGGAAAAAATGGCGGTGCCATAGTGTCCCGCGGCACCTCTACGTCTTCTCCAAAGACGGTATCGTATCCATTACTCAACCATCGTTCAACCTCGAACACTATTCCTCAGGCGATTACGCCTCCAACATTTACCGTCTCTATTTCTCGAAAGGAAAAAAAATCCTCGGTAACTATAAAATCGGTAAATCCATTGGTGCTTTATTACTCGTAGCGAATATCGGCGATAGCCAATGTTTCGTACTCACAAAGAAAGAGAAGTAGTGAGAACCCCAGATTTAGAGTCCTTCTTCGGGTCCGATCGAAATGAAGTCACTGGGATTATTTTGGTTCTTGTAGCAGGTTGTCAACCAACCGATATCACGAGCGACATCGGATATATGCAGCTCGTCGATGCATCCTTGGAACTCATAGGAGCCTGCAGTACAAGAGCCGATCTTCGCATTCCTTGCTGGTGTATTGCGACTGTCATATCCGCTATCCTTGGTGAAGACCTGACCGTTGATTACGAAATGTCCTGCATTAGTGGTACCATCCCAGGTGGAAGCACAATAGCTCCACTGCCCTGAAACGGCGGCTGTGATTCCTTCTTGACCGCAGAATAAGGGTAGGTTCATTATCGTCGCACCGAACATGCCGTTATTGATATACCAGTAGAAACCATAGGAATGACTGGTTTCACCCCCATTGCAGAAGATGTAATGAGCTCCGTTAACACTGGTAGGCTTGCTCCAAGCCTCTATCGTGACTGGGGCGGTGTTGTCGATGGGGCTGGCGAAGTTCAAGCCCGAAGAGCCATCAAAGCCAATCCCGTATCCCATTTTACCTGGTTGCTGATACAAGGGATTCCCAGCCTGAGACACGATGTCGTTATGATACTGCGTCGAGTCTTTTAATAGGTCAAAGGAAGCCTGATTGAGGTGCTGTACCATGAGGTAATGGTTCCCCCAGGTATGTATTTTATCCTGGATCGTTAGACAATCGGGGTTGCCGTAGTACATATAGAATGTCGTTGTTTGGCTTGGCCCAAGGACCGGGATGTTTACCCAAGCGGTCAACGCCCCTGATGAGTCCTGGTATTGCTCAATCTCGAAGTAAAGTTTTTGTGCGTATCCTGTCGCGTCCATGAACAGGATGTCGTTGCCATCGGGTTGCGCCTTGATCTTGAGATCATTGTCAATTGTGGAGACCAGCACGGGAAAATTCTGTACGGTCTCGTCGACATCAGCACTATTAATCGTTAACATCTTTCTGTAATGCCACCCATAATCAAAGGGGTTGAATTGTGACGGATACGTCGTTTGGAACTGGAAGACCTTTCGAGTCCAATGTGTTCCGTCCGTCGCATTAACATACCAGTGGTATGTGGTCGCTATGGCCACGTCATGTACCGGGATAGTAATTGTTCCATCGTGAACATTACTTCCACTACCAGAACCAATATTCGGGATTGTGGTCACCGTGTAGCTGATGGGATCCCCCTGATAATCTTTGATATAGAAGTGGAGGGCGGGAATATCAATGGGCACCGCATTATCGCCATCGGGAGGATACACGTCTGAGACAATGGGAGCTTGGGCGACAGTGGTGAAGTGCTGGGTCTGACTAACGGTGTCTTTACCATCCGTGAGGGTAATCTGCCACGTATACTGCGTAAGGTCTTCGAGACCATGGATGGGGATGCTATAGGTTCCATCGGGTTTCAAACCACCACTTCCCGATCCGATATCTGGGCTGGTTGTAACATTGTAGCTCATGAGGTCGCCATCGATGTCTGAGATTTGGAAGCGAAGCTCGGTGGTTGTTAAGGGGACGTTCTGCTGACCATCAGCAGGGTCTGTCTGCATTATCTGTGGTGGGTTGTTCGGTGGATAATATTCCATGTATTCAGCAGTTGCCTTCGCGAAC
>CAZGIV010000060.1:0-11824 GCA_964526175.1 uncultured Thermoplasmatales archaeon
GATAGAAATTCCTATCTTATGATAGTACTTAAACATTTGTGTTTTGATCAGAGTTAAAGGGGACACAACCCTGTCGGACAACCCCCGGCATAATCAGTTGTCACCACGATTGGTTTCCCCGTTCCAAGATACAAAACCTGTTCAGGTTTACTCCCATACCGGTAAATCGTGATTCCTTTACATTTCAGTTTCCATGCGAGCAGAAAAACATCCCTCACATCTTCAAGTTTGGAATCCTTTGGAAGATTCACCGTCTTACTCACCGCATTATCAACATGTCGCTGGAACGCAGCTTGCATCCGAACATGGAACTCTGGTGCAATATCAAGAGACGTTACAAAGATTTTTTTAAAATCCGCAGGAAGCTTTATGGTTTTTATATTACCCGTTTTGGAGATCATACGAATCAGTTCATCTGCGTAGAGGTCACGTCGAATCAACTCTCGTTTAAATGTCTCGTTTATCTCCGGTAACTGTTTACCTTCCATGACTCGCCGTAAGAACGCTAATGCAAACACAGGTTCAATACCTGAGGAACACCCGGCAATGATGCTGATAGTTCCTGTTGGTGCGATCGTGATACAGGTCGCATTTCGCATCGCAGGATATCTCTTACTCCAAGTACTTTGTTTAAAATGTGTAAATGACCCTCGTTCCTTGCCGAGTTCTACGGATTTTTCTCGTGCCTCTTTTACGATAAATTTGATGAGCCGTTCAGCAAGTTGCAAGGCTTCCTTACTGTCATATGGAATTTTAAGGATAAATAAAAGATCAGCAAACCCCATCACACCAAGACCGATTTTTCGATGCGCCTTTGTAATCTTTTCTGTCTCTTTTAAAGGGTAATTGTTCGCATCAATAACATTGTCTAAAAAATGAACAGCAAGTCGTATCGTCGCTTTCAGTTTCTTCCAATTCAGTTTTCCATTTTTTACCATTCGTGAAAGATTAATACTCCCAAGATTACACGATTCATACGCTAATAACGGGACCTCACCACAGGGATTTGTCGCTTCAACCTGACCTATGTGTCGCAGGGGATGTCTTCTATTGATTTCATCAATAAACAACAGACCTGGGTCCCCGGTTTCCCAGGCGTTTTTCACAATCATTTCAAATAAATCGGCTGCGTTGATCTTTTGAACAATTGTACCGGTCTTCGGACTTCGTAACACTAATGTTTCTTTGGCCAAGGCCTTTCTCATGAACGAATCAGTCGCTGCTACTGAGATGTTAAAGTTCGTAAGTCTTTTACCGGATTTTGCGGTTACGAAATCTAGGATATCAGGATGGGTACACTGGAGAATACCGATATTTGCTCCACGACGTTTCCCACCTTGTTTAATCACATCAGTAGTGCTATCAAAGATTCGCATAAAAGAGATAGGACCACTCGCAACCCCTTTGGTACTTTTCACAATTGCACCTTTTTCGCGCAGACGACTGAAACTAAACCCCGTGCCGCCCCCAGATTGTTGTATCAATGCCATATTCTTTAACGTAGTAAAAATTCCTTCCAAACTATCCTCAATCGGAAGAACGAAACAAGCAGATAACTGCCCTAGTTTAGTCCCTGCATTCATCAGGGTCGGAGAGTTTGGCAGGAACTCTAAATTACGCATGACAGTAAAAAACTCTTCTTCTGTTTTTGTTGGATCTTTCCCATAGAGTCTATCTTGTTCTGCGATCGTTTTTGCGACACGCTTGAATAGCTGCGTCGGTGTTTCAATAATCTCTCCTGCTTCGTTTTTTAAAAGGTACCGTTCTTCAAGGACTTTGAGAGCGTTGACATCGAGTTTCAAATCATCATGTATTCTGAAATACTGCTTGATTTCCCTGGCTATACCTCGGGAGCGGCGATACAAGGAATAGGCTTTATACACACGTTTTTCTCGTTGTTCAAGCACATCTTCAACAGTTTCTTGAATCTGTTCAATCGAGGGGATACCGTCAATGAAAATTGATTGTCTGGAATTAAGAGATTCAACTATTATTCTAGAAAGAAATTCAGCTTTGTTCCTGTTCCTTAGCCCTAGAGCAAGCATTGCTTTCTCGATTGCGAATGTAATTTTCTCTGCATCAAAAGCAACAAGTTCTCCTGTTCTTTTCCGAACAAGTGTCATCGTCATAAAATCTAATCGTTGTTTCGTTATAAAAGCTTGATTACTTGCTTTTCTTGACTTCATTTTAGGAATATATTAATATATATAAAAGGATATACTTTAGTTCTATATTTTTAAAAAAAATACGTAGAGAACTCTACAAGTTTCTGAGTCCTTTTTCAAGTGCATCAAGAGCGCTCTGTAATACAAATTCATTACACCCATAGGATAATCGAATAAAACCTTCCAGGTTGAAATACGCCCCAGGGTTAAGTAGTATTTTCTGCGTTTCAAATAAGTATTTACAGAGAGCAATAGAAGGCATATCCATCGTGTATTTAGGGAAACAAACGATTCCTCCATCAGGTTCAACCCACTCAAACCACTCTGTATGTTGGTACATCCATTGCTTTAGAATCTCAAGGTTGATTTTCGCTCGTTTCTGAAATCGTTTGATAAAATCACCCCGAGCATTACGAATGACAGCGGCAGTCATTACCTCTGATGTATAGGACGCTGCACCTGTAGAATGTGCTTTAAGTCTCTGACATTGTTCAGCTATTTCTTGTGGTGCGATAATCCAACCTGTATGAAGTCCACCTAAACCATAGATCTTCGTCGCACTCGACGTCACAATCACATTTGGAAAACCAAACGAAGACGATGATGAAACAAAGGAACCATCAAGAAATATTTCATCGACAAGCACATACGCACCATGTTCTTCTGCTAACTCAGCAATCAGCTTTATTGCCTTTTGATTCGCCAAGACACCACTAGGATTGTGAAGGTTTGTAAGCACAATCAGTTTGGTTTTTTTGGTAATAAGCCTCTGAAGTGATTCACTATCAATCCTAAACTTGTTTTCAAACCTCCGTAACCAATTGATCCGCCGAGCACCAAACATCTCCGGGGTCAACCACATAGGTTGATACCCGGGTTGTTCAATAATAAAATCATCTCCGTGCGAGAGGAGGGTGGAGAACACAAGGAAGTTGGCTTCTGATGCCCCAGTGGTCGTTATGATATTTTCAGGTGCGCAATTGTACACCGAACAAAGCGTCCTTTTCAATTTATCAGCACCATATTGAGCGTTCTGGCCTAAGTCAAAATTGCTCGGAAATGAGAAATGAGCAATTTTTTTGTATTCTTCAATAGTGACCCCATGGATATTACTAAACGCGAGATTATAAGTAGCGTCCTGAGCGTTCTGCAGCAACCATTCAAAGAGGTCGATACGGGGGGCCTGCATGAACGGAGGCATTAAGTATGGAGTATATTAGGATATGGAGAAATAAAGAAAAACGTTAAGAAAAAAACGAATTATGACTTATCAGCATCGAGCAAATCAAAGAGATTGAAATAATGCGACTCTGTTCGAAACGCCATTTTGTCATGGGTAGCAAAACTTACCACCATATCACCAGTTGCTGGACAAGCAACCCATTGGTTCCATGCTTCTGCCATCCCTGTTCCTTTCCCTAGTCTCTCTATCAACCATAAAAGAGGCGCGTCCTTGGCACGATACCCGTTTTGCAACACTGCCATGGTCTCGTTAAGCGTCAGTGCACCCAACGACGTATACAGGTGTTTGCTTACTGATTGATATAACTGATATACCGCGAAAAAAGGGCAGCTTTTTTGGAACAGTATAAGGTTGAACAACCCAATGAACCCTGTGGGTTCATAGCGCTTTCGTTGGGTCTTTGCGATAGTTGGCTCAATGAACACATTCGTTCGTCTTACGACATGGTCAATAGCCCAGAAAGGTGGCTTGTTTTCAACAGAATTATTATAGGTACCAACGTAGGTAAGGTTCGCGGTCTGTTCAAGTATGAAACCTTCTGCAGGGTCTGCCTGTGATACAATAAAGTTGAATCCATGGGTTCGGTTCGTATTAAGTATCTGAAGAGCCTCTTCAGCGTTTGTTGCGGAATCCAAGACTTCTTGCACCCGAAAATGGTAGGGATTCCCCTGGAACGTCTGGTCGTTACTCCAGCAGATCTGAATACCAAGAGCAACTCCATTTGCATTAACACCGCCACCCGTATGAAACGACCCTGCAACTGAAGGACAAAGTGAGGCAGTACCGTTTTCCGGATTTCTGATAATAAGGACGGTATTTTCATGGGCATACTTTCCACTCACCGGATCTTGAACATTCGAGGGTAAATCAAAACTCCGGGCATGGTATAACCGCCCATCGGCGGTGGCAGGACCCCAGGCGGCTATCCCATAGCACCCATGATCAGAGTATTCCACCGCCATTATACAAGCGACGACATCGTCAAAGGAGATGTTTGCACCATCTGCAAGACCTTGCATTTCCTCAATGTACTCAGAGGGTACATAGGGTTTTGATATGTTCCATAACTGAAGCAAATCCCCTTTTGAAAGATACTCTTCTGCATAATGCAAAAAAGCACGGACATTTTCTTGGACTTCTTCTTGTAGTAAATAACCATGTTGATATCCCATCTTATAATGGGATCCATTCACATGAAGAATCGTGATATTGTCTCGTACCTCTACCCAACCTCCATTGAGGAGATACTCATTCGATGCGTTTTGCGTGCTCGTCTGAAAGGGGAAAGTTCCTGCTTGTGCAAGAGGTAGGATACAACAAAGGCAGATGCCAACCAACCAGAGATGTTTCATGTATGATTTCTCCAATTCCACAATAGGAGGCTCTCTTTATAAAAATACTGGTTAAAGATTATAGTCCCTTAAGATGGTGATTATTTTGTTTTCATAAGATAGTGATTGATTCGTTCTATGCCCTCAACGATGCGTTCATGTTCATAACAGAGGGGGCCATAGGAGAGACGCAACCCACGACTCATACTTGGACCAAAACCAGTTCCCGGGATGAGTAAGACACCAGTTGCTTTCAATAAGCGTTCGACAAACTGTAATGGATCCTTTCGATGGGGTGTCGGACAGCAGGTATATAACCCGCCAGCGGGAGTAAGCCTTTTCCAACCAAGTCGGTCATCAAGAGTAGTCATCATCACTGCAGCAGTTTTTTCATATAACCCGCGGGTGTCTTCAATAAAATTCTTCAACGTATCATCGGCAAGTGTACGGCTTAAAAATCGCGCGATTGCCATACTATGCAACGTGTCAGGAGAGAGGAGAATAGATTCATTGATTTTTTCCAGACCACCAATCACGGTTTCATCTGCCTCAATCCATCCAAGGCGTCGTCCTAGACTTGATAACCATTTCGAGACGGAATGAAGTGTAACTAAATGTGAATGAAGCCTTGGAGACCAAGAAAAGCATCGAGGCATCTCTCCAAACCATAATTCTTTATACGCATGATCAAAGACAAGATATCCACCAGTATCTGTCAAGATTTCCAGTACGCTAGTTAAAAAATCATCAGAGGGAATCTGACTCGTTGGATTATCAGGAATTGGAATGACAAGCACCCGTAATCCTTTTTCACAATACTGTTTGACTACTTCTAATGAATCATCAGGATCAGCAAGATACGACCACGTTTGTGGGTTCAACGCAGGAACAAACCATATCGGCGAACGAGGGAGTGCACATTTCACTGCGTTGATATAATTCGCATATGTTGGATCAAGAAAACCTACAGGCTCACCAGGGTTACATAATACACGTAGGACGTCATGGAATAGCTGAGTTGATGAATGCCCAAGTAAAATGTTCGATGGTTGTAAGGATTTCAACCCATAAACATTCTTTTCAAAATGACAAACCTGTTGGCGGCAAGACGAATCACCAATAATAGGACTATATCTACCACTTTTATGAAACAATTCCACATCGTTGACAATCTCCTGATAAATATTTCTTAACGTCTCCGGCGCAGTATGGTTGCACCAACCACCACCAAACGAGATGACCTTCGCAGGGTCAAGCCCCATCGCACGAATCGATTGATCTTCCGCCATTTTCATAATCGTCTGAATAGGAGACAATCCATGGAGATCCTCTTCGACCAAGCGAGATAGATGCGGGATCTGCTTCCGACTACTCATATGTTGCGAAAGAGAACGTGTTTTCATTAATCTTTCGAACACTTTAATAGAGGATAATGATTCTGATATCGTACAATGGAAGGGGAGAGATCTGAGATGGAAGGAAAAATCGTTTTTATCACTGGCGTTACCTCAGGCATAGGAAAAGAAACAGCACATGAGCTTGCCAGACTTGGAGCAACGATAATCGGTACCACAAGAGATGCAAAAAAAGGTGAACAAACCAAACAAGAACTCATCCAAACAACGAACAACAAAAACATCGAGGTTTTATTTTGTGATTTAGCCTCATTTGTTTCAATCCGAACCTGTTGTTCTGAATTTCTCGAAAAATATGACACGTTACATGTCCTAATCAACAACGCAGGTACCTGGGACTATCATCGAAGAGAATCCAAGGATGGCATTGAGAATATATTTGCCACCAATTATCTCGCTCCGTTTCTCCTAACGAATCTGCTCCTTCCAGTGTTGAAAAAAAGTGCACCATCCCGCATCATTAATCTTACGTCAGGACTGCACTCCGGGACGATTCATTTTGATGACCTTGAATTCAAAAAGAATTTTTCTGGGATGAAAGCATACGCTCATTCAAAACTTGCCTTGATTCTTTTCACAAGGCTTTTTGCAAAAAAACTAGAAGGAACAGGAGTTACCATTAATTGTGTTAACCCAGGGATGACTAAGACTAAATTAGGACGGGATGCAGGATTCCTTTCTCAGAAGATCTTCATACTTTTAGGAAAAAATATCGTAAAAGGTGCAGAAACCTCTGTCCATCTTGCCAGCTCACCAGAGGTTGAGAAAACAAATGGTGAATATTTTGAAAAAAAAGCAGTCAAACAGACAAATGAAGAAACATATGATATGGACGCTGCAGAAAAACTCTGGGGCATAAGTAAAAAATATGTCGGACTCTAAGTCTACTGTGTACCAAGCTCTTTAAGGTCACGGTCCATAAGCTCATCAAGCTTTTTATCGACACCTTGCTCATGGGCTATCTTCTGCAGATCTGCGATTATGTTTTCCCAGAGAACCTGCTGAGCGAGTGCGTAATCCCAGAGGTCAAGGCGTTTCGTACCATCACCTTTCTTGAATTCTTCAATAAGTTCTTTTTTATCATCCTCATTCATAGGCGACCACTTTAAGGTTATTCTTCTTCGACCACTTTCCCTTTCTGCGGATTTGCTGCTTGTGCAACCATCGACATCTCAGCAAGGATTTCTTCCCAAAGAGCCTCTTGTTCTATCGCAAAGTACCACATATCAAGTTTTTTATTAATATCTCCTTTTTTGAAATCACTGAGAAATATTTTTCTGTCTTCTTCATTCACAGGAATCCCTACGAGCAATAGGGAAATAGCAATACCATATATATTTCTTTATTGTTTTGGTAAGCCACCGTTTTTGGGATATTTAATGTGCGTATATTCTCTTTCCAGATCAAGTATCTTCACAATACTGTGCAAGTAAATACTACTAGAGCTAATACTTTTAAACAAGAGGTGCCAATGAAACGATTGCATCTGAAAAGGAATTTTGGATTTATTGTTGTAATAAGTACCATTCTATTGCCATTCATAAACAAAAAATCACACTGAGGATGAAAGATTGAAAAGATATTTAAATAAAGAGATGATATTCGGTGTTGGGTTCGTGTATGGGATGGGACAAAATGTTCAATTGCGAGCGTTGTAATAAGAAATTGTGGACAACGTATCGTAAATTACCAGATGGTAAAGTCGTGTGTAATGAATGCTACACCTTTCATTTAATGCAACTTTTAGATAAAATAAATGACAATAAAGCCTATGATATAGTCTATAACTTTGTTGAGAAATATCAAGGAAAATATCCTGTTGATTTATTAGAGGAACTCGCTAAATTACTTGGAATAAAATACAAAATCATTCTTGATGCAATGACCTTACGTGAGGTACTACAAATCATTTGGGACAAGATTGAACAAGACAACAAACTTGTAAAATTAGCGAAACTCGAACGAGATTTAAAACGAGACGTTTCTACACAAGATTTATTCTGCGAAGTCTGTAACGTAAAACTCCCAAAAACAGAATATGATTATTCTATGAGCAATTTTGGAAAATCACTATGCCTCCACCATCAGCGTGAAAAACGATCGTCGCCTCATGCCTTGAAATTATATGAATCACTCAGAAAACGAGGCGTCTTCTGCGAACTGGAATCCTATAACAGTTCAAAACATGTGGATATAGCTGTAAGGGACGCCCGTCTGTATATCGGAATTGATGGTGAACACCATAATTTAGACCCAGAACAATTAATTATAGACCTCATGAAGGATGAAGAATCATTCAAAGAAGGATATGCAACAAAACGATATTCACTGAAAGAGATTGACGACAGTTTAGACGGCATCGCAGATACCTTAACAGAAGTGATTAAGCAACGATCGAAAAAATTCCAGCAAGAAAAATTTTTCCCACAAGAATCGATAAATACCATATGATGAATGGTAAGGTTCTTGCCAACATTTGCACATTTTAGAACTACTCAGACCAGTTTTTTAAAATATTTTAATAAACATCTCCCTTAGATTAAAAAAATGATATCCAACGAAACACCGTAAAAATTACGTTTTCATAGATCCACTGATTATATATTTTTACCGAATTGATTGGAATACATAACCTCATCCGAACCGTGTCTATATTTCAGAGTCTGCCTATCATGAAAGGAAAAACTATTAATATAAAAAAATCCTCACGAGTTCTCTATAGGAGAATATTTATGGAAAAAGCAACGTTTGGAGCAGGCTGTTTCTGGCATGTCGAAGAAGCATTTCGAAACCTCAAAGGAGTTCTCACAACAACAGCAGGATACATGGGAGGAACATTACAAAATCCAACCTACGAAGATGTTTGCACAGATAAAACCGGGCATGCAGAAGTAGTTGAAATACACTTTAACCCTAAGCAGATATCCTATGACAAGCTCCTCATCGTTTTTTGGGATATCCATGATCCGACAACAAAAAATCGACAAGGACCAGACGTCGGAACACAATACAGATCAGTAATTTTCTATCATACACCAGAACAAAAAACAGCAGCAGAACAATCAAAAAAGAACCTCGAACAATCAAAAAAATACAAAAAAAAGATTGTGACTGACATCATAAATGCAATGACATTTTATCCTGCAGAAGAATACCATCAACACTATTTAGCAAAACACGGATTAGCGGCCTGCCCTCGTTAAAAAACACTATTACTAATTTTTGTTGGAAACACACAAAGCTTATCTTTCTGAAATAGATTCTTCACCAAAGAGTGAGTTGTATGACGCCACGAGGGAAAAAGAAAATACTTCAGGCAGGAAACATCTTTGCAGTAATAATTACCATCCTCATCAACGCCCTGGCGGTGCTTCTACCACTCAACGGTAAAACCACCCAAGAACTATCAGACGCATTACCAAACCTATTCGTACCTGCAGGCATTACCTTTTCCATCTGGAGCATTATTTACATTCTCTGGATTGTCTTCGCGGTGTACCAAGCACGAGACCTATTTAAAAAAGTAGAAATCGAAATGACATTTATGCAACAAATTACCGTTTTATTTATTATGAGCAGTGTTGCAAACAGTGCCTGGATTTTCCTCTGGCACTATGAATATGTCGGCCTTTCATTACTCATGATTATTATTCTTCTCTTTTCGCTGCTCGCAATTTATCTTCGTCTCAATATCGGAAGATCAAATGTCACGATAACAGAAAAGATCTGCGTCCATGTTCCAATCAGTGTCTATCTCGGGTGGATCACGATCGCTACGATTGCAAATGTCACCGCGTTTCTTGTCTCTGTGACATGGGATGGTTTTGGGATCGACCCATTACTCTGGACAATCATTATTATCGCAGTTGGAACACTCCTCACCATTCTTATGCTTGTTCTCCGAAAAGATATTGCGTTTAGTCTGGTTGTTCTCTGGGCATTCTTTGGGATATGGATGAAACGAATGACCCAGCCAAATACAATCACTGATGTGAATGTCGCAACCACAATAAGCATCGCCCTTGTCCTTATTCTTGCGGGTCTGCTTGCCGTTATTGGATATCAGCTAATGAACAAATACAAACAGAAATCTATACCGAAAACATAAATAAAACAGAAACTGACATCATTTCTGTGCAGAATAGCTTTTATTAAACCATAGGATGTACCAACAAATCTTATGATGAAAGTAATCTCCTTTGACTTCGATGGCACTATCGCGAAACATACCTTCGCAGACGCATTCTGGCTCGAAGGTGTACCAAGACTCTACGCTAGACAACATCATCTCAATGTAGAGGCAGCTAAGAAATATCTCTTCGAAGAATACGAAAAAATAGGAGACAATCAAATCGAATGGTACAACCCAGGGTACTGGTTCGACCGCTTCAACCTTCAAACCGATTGGAAAAAAATGCTTTTACAATACCGAAAAAACGTTGAAATCTATCCTGAAGTCCCTTCATTACTCAAACGATTATCAACACACTACAGCCTCATCATCAGTTCCAACGCGAAGAAAGAATTCATACATGTCCAACTCAGACAATCCAAATTGAGTGGTTACTTCGACAATATTTTTTCATCAACCTCAGATTTTCACGCAGTGAAAAAAGTCACGGGTTTCTATGCGATGATCTGTAAAAATCTAAAGATTACGCCACAGGAAATGATACATGTTGGCGATCATAAAGAATTCGATTATCTTTCACCGCAGAGAATCGGCATTACTTCGTATTATCTTGATAGAAAGAACCATACAACAGGTCCATACATCGTCTCCGATTTAAAACAGTTTGAAAAAAACATCCTAGATTGTTTCCCTGAGAATACTCTAAACAAAAAGAAAAGAAAAAAATGACGTATGAGAGATTACCCAATGTACCGGATGTCCTCTGGTTTTTCTTTCACCATAGTCTCCATTTCATTAAGCTGCTGAGCGATGTACTCAATCTCTTTTGCTTTCTCTTCCAATCGAGAAAGATCAATATCAACATTCACTGCTTTCGTAAGAACCTTCAACACTGCTTTCGCGCTCTTCGGATCGACAAGATACCCAGGGGTCTCACCCATAAAACAGGTACCGACCATACCGCGGAGCTTGCCTAAACCAAGCAACAAACCACTTGCACCAATGATCCCACCACCAGGTTCGTTTTTCTTAAAAACCGCTCCATACTTTTTCATGGTTTTTACTAGATTAGCATCAGTTGTTGCAAAAAGTACCTTTGGTTCTTTGATTTCCCGACCAAGACCATAGCCACCAAGGGTAAACATTTGTTTCACACCAAGGTCTTGAACGATATCAAGGATAGACTCCGCAAGCTCATATTGCCCTTGCGATGAGAGACCTTGATAATCCCCCGTTAACAGAACGATATCTCGTTGACCTCGCTTCTTTGCTTTCCAATAAAAAAACTCGTTGTTGACCAATTTAACAGTCCCATCGGGATTAATGAATACTTGCGGAGGAAAATCCTTACTGTACACCTCAGCGAATTTTTTAGCTTTCATCGTATCAATTAGATGTTCCACAGCAAGTTTCCCAACATTCCCGATCCCAGGCAATCCTTCAATAAAAATCGGATTTTTAAGCTTCGGTTTTTTCTCCAAATATTTTATTTCTACTAATTTCATTTTCTCAGTTCGTCCTCATTTCTTTTTTTTAAC
>CAZGIV010000061.1:0-11632 GCA_964526175.1 uncultured Thermoplasmatales archaeon
AGGAAGCACGTTTAGTTTTACACTGCCCATTAAACCTGTGAAAGCACCTAAGATTGGACCCATAATGAACCTACCTTAGTAATCGAACTTTTTTATGTGACCTGAACTTTATTTGATCGTTTGTTTCGTGTTCAAGCGACATATAGCATAGGTTGTATCTTCGTATTCATCGGAGATCTACCCGCGGTTCAGAGCCGCCATATCATAAAAGTCATTAAAAGTAGTAAAGACAAAGTATGAAATTATAGATTTATCCATTGTCAATCATTAGCGCGAAAAACATTAGTTAAAACCGTGTTATGTCTCTCTTAACAGAGTATTAACCCGAGATTTTTTTGGTTTTTTACTTGTTTTATCATAGTATTTAAAGGTATCATCGATTATTAGAAAATGAATAACACGGATTAAGATCTACTATTTCTTATGCTCTATTTTCAACTCATCCCAGTGATGTCATAGGGTTCTTGTGCGGGACGCCAATCTACCATCACCCAAGGAAGACAAAACGCATGGTCATCATCGTCCTCATTAAACATCCTGTTCCCGAAAATCAATTTCGGCAAGATCCGCCCACGACCCCAGTAGTTCTGATACCAAGTATCTGGGACCCCATGGTTCGTATAATACGTAAGCCCATATCCAGCGTTCATCAGAGTGTTATATTGAAATGTGTTATTCGATGAAAATTCAGATAATATTCCCCATTCTCCATGGTCATTGATGAGATTCCAAGAGATAACACAATTGACAGTATCACCTAACCAAATTCCAATATAAGAGTTATTTGCAATTTTATTTCTGGTGATGATTGAATTGGTTGTTCCAGTTGCATCAATACCAAAAGAGTTTTTCGTGACGACATTGTCTGTGATTGTTTCATAACGGTCGAAATGAATAAAATTACCACCCAAATAGATTCCGGAACCATCATTATAGGAAATAGTGTTTTTAGTAATACGGTTCCATGATGTATACCCTCCAATTAAGATGCCATCTCGATTATTATGATGTATATAGTTATCAGTAATCTGGTTTCTATGCGCATATTCGAGAACAACACCGTCATAATTATTTCTGACGATACAGCTAGTGACAGTGTTATTATCTGAGTGGATGTATAAGCCTATATCATTATACATAGAATTTCCGCTGTTCTGTATCGTAAAACCAGAAAGAACCACCTGATTAGCAAAGATTTTTATTACATTCCCCGTATTGTTTCCATCAATGATAGTCGATTCTTGATTTTCTCCAATTAAGTTGATACTCTTGTTAATGATTACATGCTCGTAATAGATGCCAGAAAACACAAACACCGTATCACCATCAGATGTATCATTGATGGCATCCTGAATCCTTGAATAATTCCCAGGTCCACTCCCACCAACATACAACCAATTACCTCTTGAAGTTGGTTGAGATTTCTTATTTTTTAGTGCGGTCCCTGGAATGATATACATTCCAACGAATAGGAGAATGATTCCGATCACCAAATATTTCCGCATAGTAGATTTTTCAATCATTTCTTTCCTACCCTGTATATTATTTATATCTTATATGCCCTTTAAAAATATATCCCTGATTTTCATTTAAAATCTATGTTTAATGTGTTATCTCCCTGTATTGTCATAATATGCCTTGCGTCTAAGACGAAATTCCTGTAAATGTCGATAATAATATCTCTGATTACGCAATTTCCGTCTATTTTTTCGATATTGTTCCTTCATTAACCGCATCATTTTAGTGTATTGACTCTCAAATTTGAAGAATTTCATACAACGATAAGACAGCGATAAGACGTTTTTATCAATTTTCCAAGCATTTTCTAAAAAATGATACTACTATTATTAGCTAAAAGGTGGGAAATTTTAGATATTAGTATGCAGAATTAAGATGTCGGTATAGAAATCCTTGGCATTTACGTGGCGAAAACTTGGTGTTAGCTTGAGGAATCGTGGGTGTCAGCGAGAGAATCATTTAATTCCTTACATCTAGCAATGAATGTATGAACATCACAAGACAACTTATTACTTTTTATTCTCGCCTCTATCCATGATCTATCCTGATGTGGAAGCATCGTGATATCTTCAGGGATGGACCTTCCAAGTCTTATGTATTCAAGACAGATCGTATCAAGTAGTGTATTGTTCGCTGTTTGAATAGTACAAATTTCTTTTAATTTGTCATTACACTGTAATGACATTTTTGAATGATATTCGGCTTGTTCTTTCATTTTTTCAGGTATTTTTTTTAACCATTCATTAAAACCTATTTGCCATATCTCAGCTTTTGTTGCCCCATATTTCTTAATCAATTCATCATCTTCACTAGATATACGAATCTGAGCGAGACGATCTTTCCGTTCACCAGACAAAAAAAGGATACCCCCATACGAATAAAAAAAGAATATCTACAATTGGATAATGTAATGTAATTGTAATGTCATTACATAGCTTGTTATATATACACCTCTCGCTCATGGTACTCTTTTTTCTAATTCCTGCTCAACCCAAATAAATGCTTGTTCAAGAGTGAACCCTGTTTTTTCAAGAAACGCTTTCGTTCTAGGATACTTATCCAGAAAGGCTTTATCGATCATTATCTCCCTACGTTTTGTGTAAATATTCATTGAGAATCATACGAATCGAGGCGCTTCTAGACAGAGAACGATTATTCGCAAAATCATCCAATGCTTGTTTTGTCCTCTCATCAATCGTGATAGTGGTAATGAGCTTCTTCGTCATAATTAAAATTAAATAGTCTTTGATATATATGGTTTATATAAAGTTAAACCGTGAAGTATATAATTAAAGGTGTTAAATATGGAGAAAAATAAGCGGTTAAACCCGCGAAATATCTTAGACAAACCTATCTACAATTCAATCCTATCCTTACTCTATACATTTGATTATAATAAGGTAAAATTCAATCATTTAAAGTATGCATTAGTCGACAAAAAGTATGATCGATTAAAAGAAAAAATGGGGGAGTTCTTCAGGTATTCCGCATCCGCTGAATCTATTAATTCTGTAGTGAATGCATATGAGAAAGGTGCAATTAATCAGAAGGCATATACCGCTTTATTAGATGTTTTAAAACAAAATTATCTTCAGAAGATTAAACATAAACTTGGTTCAGAAAGTTCTCTCCGCGATAAATTATATGAACTTACAAACTTAGGATTGATAGAGAAGAAAGCAGATAAAAAAGGATATCCTTACTATGTCTTAACAGATCTCGGAAGAAAGCTGTATCTTCGTTGGTCTACTCATGATTTGATAGATTTATATGTAAAAGATGAAGAGATACAGGGGTTTTATTATCGAGTGGTAGATTACGTTTTCAAGAAGGCAAAGGTTTCATTCCGTTGAGTTTTTCAAGTTTCTCA
This sequence comes from uncultured Thermoplasmatales archaeon, assembly GCA_964526175.1. Taxonomy (GTDB): domain Archaea; phylum Thermoplasmatota; class E2; order DHVEG-1; family DHVEG-1; genus SM1-50. Next base: position 3,389 of record CAZGIV010000061.1, read on the forward strand.
AGTCGTAACTCTGTAATCTGAGCTTTCATCTCTGTAAGCATGTGTTCTAGGTTCTGTATTCTATCTTCTTTCTCTTTCAACTGCTCATCCATTTCATTGATTTTTTCTTCTGTTCCTTGTGTTTCAAAAATTGTCACGACATTTACAGCTTTTAGATATAACTCTTCTATCTGTTTATCTGAGTAAATATTATAGATTCGTTTCAATCCATCCTCATGCCCTAAGAGACATTCAACGACATCATGAGGCATCCCTGCGACATTCATATGACTCGAGAAAAATTTCCTAAGGCAATGGATATGCATGTTATGCCATCCTGAGGATGGATCTTTTTCGTCGAATCCTGCTTTCCGTATCATTCGAGTCCACATTAAACGAGCGACATTCGTAACAAAGGGAAATACTCGGTTATCCTCAGAATTCTTTTTAAGACGCTCTACGGGGCTGAAATTTAAACGTTTCACCGCGACTTGAATATAACGGTCTCTTTCTTTTAACCACTGTTCTAGGTTATGTTTCGCCTCTTCTGAGATATAAACTATTCTTGGATTCCCGCTTTTGGTATATTCAGCTCTGACCTTGATTTTCGCAGGATTCGATTCAAGGTCTAGATCTGTTATCTTGATTTTACAGCATTCTCCGACTCTCATGCCACTTGAACATAAGGTTAAGAAGAAAGCTCGGTCTTTTAGCGTCCCGAAATGAAGGATTTTCTTTAATTCTTCTCTTGTAGGGACTCTATCCATTGTAACCCCGCGAGAACCTCGGGTATGATTAGAGATAAGTCTCCAGAATTTAGGTGGTAACTCGACATCATAAAAGCTCAAAAACCCTTTCACTGAAGCTATTTTACACTTGACTGTTTTCGCGGGAGAATTCATGATACTAGTATGATAGGATAAAACATCCTTCTGGTAATCCCTTTTTTTCTTGAAATAGGATTTAATGAATTTCTCTTGTTTAGGGCTAAGTGGTATTCCAAGGTATTTGTTGAATTTTTTGTCGTGTTCAGTGTCTGAACAAAGGAATTTGAAGTAGCCTTTTATGTTTGATTTATAGCAGATCACAGATCCTTTTGATGGAAGAGTATTGCAATAATCATCTATCAACATTGTAATCAAAAAATTGAATCTTATATTTATTTATTAATGCTCTGTTCGCTTGGAATTAAACCGTGTCAATGCTTTGCCTACTATTTATATACTATGAGAAAATAGCCAGTTCGAACAGTCAAACCAGTTTCTCCTGTTGTGTTAAAAAAAATATTTATTGTTAAAAAGAATAAAAAGTAGTTTTTCCTCCTTCAGAAAAGAAAAAGAAAAAACCACGTTCGAACGATCCAAGATATATATCTACTTAGAATCTCTTTGGCCGATGTTTCTGATAACAGTCCCTGCAGTAGACTGGTCTGTTACCATCTGGTTTGAACGGAACCTGGGTCTCCTTGCCGCAATCTGCACAAGTTACATCATGCATTTCACGAGGTGCGCCATAATCCCGACCACCACGATCGGATCTATCTCTTTTTTCCATTATTATATACTTCCTTTGTTATATCTTCGGTTCTTTGTTTCCTAAGAACCGCTGGAGTGGCATATAAAGAGCAGGTATTTAACTTTATGGATAAAAACTCACCAACGGAGCAACAAAAGGTTTTTATAACATTGAAGTGTTAAATAATCTGTAAACGTAGGGGATAATATTATGAAGAAAAGAGAATTCATCTTTGTTGCAGGCATACTAACGACCATCATAATGATCGTCGGGAGTATCCAAGCAGGAACTATACAAACAAAAACATCAACGGAATCCGTCCTTCAAACACAGACCCTCATCTATCAATTTTCCCAGCCATTACTCCAAGAGAATAACGATTATCTCACTGTACAATTACAAGAAGCCACAGGATACCGAAACATCCCTGGCGAACCGATATTACCCCTCATCATGAGAACCTTTGAACTACCATTTGAAACAACCATTAAAGATATTCAATGTACCATAACAAGTACGCCTGAGGTCCACCTCACACAAAAAATCACACCTGCGGTAAAACCGGTACCAATGCTCCCACAAAACCAAAACGTGCAACCATCGGAAAACCCAGCAATCTACACAAACAATCAGCTCTTTCCAGACAATTGGTACTCCTATCGACTCACCGGAGGACTGAACAAGGATAACATCCAAACCACCTTTCTAACCATCCAGGTAAACCCGGTGCGATACAACCCGGCCCAGGACATTTTACAATCAGTAGATTCTATCACTATTGACATTACCTCTGAACAACCAATGCATCCGTTCTCCTCATTCACCGATGCATATGATATGATCATCATCTGTAAAGATACCTATGCCCCGTTACTCGAGCCGCTCGTTGCCCATAAAAATAGCCATGGGATCCAAACAAAACTTGTCCCACTAACGGATGTCTACGGAGGAACATACTTCCCAGCAACAGGGCGAGATAACCAAGAAAAAATAAAATATTTCATTAAAAACGCCATAGAAACCTGGAATATCACCTATGTGATGCTTGTTGGAAACTACGCACAAGTACCGGTTCGATACAGCAACCTTGTAACCGAGCCTGGTGCTGAATACCAAGAACTCAAATTTGTCTCAGACCTCTACTACGCAGATATCTATGATGGGACAGGGAACTTCTCCAGTTGGGATACAAACGATAACGGCCTGTACGCGGAATGGCCATATCCTGAGAGTCATCCACAAGAAGATATCGTCGATCTGGTACCAGATGTCCATGTCGGTCGATTAGCGTGTATGTTCAAATCAGAAGTAAAAACCATGGTCGATAAGATTATCACCTATGAAAACACCACTGCAGGAACAGACTGGTTTACGAGAATGGTTGTGATTGGTGGTGATACCTTTGATAAAAGCTGGGAGCAGGGAACCGATTACAACGAAGGAGAAGTAGCTAACCAGCAAGCATTAGACTATATGCCGCAATTCCTTCCGGTCAAACTCTGGACATCCTTAGGTAATCTCACGACAGAGGCGATCCATACCGAGATCAGTAAAGGATGCGGATTTCTCTATTTCTGTGGTCACGGAAGCCCGAAATCATGGGCTACCCATAATAATGGTGATTACGTTAACTGGACCGGGCAATATAAGAACAAAGACATGCCAAAACTGACCAACAACGACATGTATCCCATATTAATCGTTGGTGGCTGCCACAATAGTGAAATCGATGCGACACCAATGAACTTCATCATCGGTCTTCTCAAAGAAAGACTTAACTTCTTCAAAGCGAACGCAACCTGGCTTGGGACATACTGGAAATACAACTACGCCCTGGAATGTTGGAGCTGGGCATTCATTAAAGTTCATGGAGGCGCAATCGCATCTGTTGGAAGCAGCGGCTATGGGGGCGTAAGCATCGGTGATTACAACCATGATGGCATTCCTGACTGTGTCCAAGGCTCTGATGGATGGTTCGAGGTGGAATTCTTCCGCTTGTATAACCAAGAAAACATCACGATTCTCGGACAGACCTATGATCAAGTCGTAACCGGTTATGTCCATAACTTCCCTGTGGGCACAGATCGATATGATGCAAAAATCGTCGAAACCCATATCTTCCTTGGTGATCCAAGTCTGAAAATCGGTGGTTACGAGTAAAAAAAAAGAAGACCTAGAGAAATCTAGGTATTGCACGAATGTAACAGCCAGGCTTGTTCAGGGATCTTTTTATAGATTTCGTAGGGTGGTTCCTCGATAGGCCTGCGATATGCTTCAGCACGGATCCCATCGGTATTAAACGACCAGTAATACTTACGAATGAATTTCCCTTTCTCGCTAACCTCCTCTCGTCTTAGATAGAGTAAATGTTTCTGATGTAACTCATAAAAAATCGAACGAATATCCTTATGAAGCGACATATCCTCGACTTCTTTCATCCCTTTAAAAACCTTCTGAACCGTTTGAGCAAGCGCAGCTGCATCTTCTTTGCTCATGTCAAAGCCTTTTTTCAATGCCTTCACAAATAAGGTATTCATCTTTTCTCACCGTGAATACCCTTCTGTTTCTCTCTGTATTAAGGAGTTGTTGTACGCCTGTTACCCAGGTTCTGTACATGTGTTATCGAAAACCATTTTCCCTTGTTTTGATAAAGAAAAATACTGAAAAAAATAGTTGAAATCAGAAAACGAAAAAAGAAAAGATGAAGTGATATCGCATCATATACTCATTTAGCCTCGTCTAATAATCCCAACAACGGTGATGACGAAAGCGGCGATTTCAAGGATATTTATAAGTAAAAAGGTATTTGATTCATCACCAAGGGGAACAAATCTTAAAAGGATAAGAACCCCCCAGATCCCAGCACCTAATACGATCAATGTTTTATTCATAGGTCTCTCTCCGTAACCTTCAAGGTCTTCAAATCAAGTTGTAATTATGAAATATGGTTATAATACTTCTCCTCTTTTCCTTTTCTCTTATCCAAAATATGAGATCGTTTCACAAAATCTATTAACACCTGTTACTATGTTGCGTCCATATGACTACCTACCGGTTTCAGGATTACACAAAACACGTACGCATCGGAAAAATCATCTGCCTTGCCCGAACCTACAAAGAACATGCACGAGAAATGAACACAGATGTGACAGAAGACCCCTTGCTTTTTCTCAAACCAACAAGTTCGGTCATTTTCAATCACGGAACAATCATCATTCCTCAGCGATCACAGTGTTTGCACCATGAAGTCGAGCTTGGCATTATCATTGGGAAAAAAGGAAGATATATTGTCGAAGAAAAAGCACTACAGCATGTGCTAGGGTATCTCGTTGCCCTTGATATCACTGCTCGAGATATACAATCCATTGCAAAAAAGAACAGCTGGCCGTGGGCGATTGCCAAAGGATTTGACACGTTTGCACCCCTCAGTGACGCAGTCTTAAAAGAAAAAGTCCCACACCCACAGAACCTTAATCTCAGCTTGAAAATCAATGGGGTCACCAAGCAGAACGCAAACACAGACCAGATGATCTATTCAGTGAACCGAATTATCTCCTTTATTTCAGAAATCATGACGGTAGAACGCGGAGATCTTATCCTGACGGGGACACCAGAAGGCGTCGGAGAATTAAAAGAAGGCGATATCCTTGAAGCACGATTAGGTCCCCTCTGCTCATTAACTGTTGACGTCAAACAAGGATAAAACCCCTACATGATCCTCTTTTTTAAAAGACAGGTTTTACACATCTTCTGTGATGTTGGCTCACCACAGGTTGGACACGCATTCAGTTTCATCACAGGATATTGCGCAAGTAACAAATCTTTAATGCTCTCATAGCTGTTCAAAATACTATGCCGTGTCCCTGGTGTTTTTTCCTCAAGATCATCGATAATGCCACGGAAAGAACCGCGTAATGCTCTCGTCGAATAGGGGCATTCTGCGTTATGAAACTCGATGTTTCTTACCAATGCATACAACATGACTTCTTTCTCAGGAATCGTCCGTAGCGGCAGCAACCTGGGAACAAGACCAGACTGGATTCTTGAATGAGGCCCGAGACGCGCAAGTTTCTGCATATCACCATTAGTGAAGTTCATCAGTATCGATTGAGCCATGTCATCAAGATTATGCCCGGTAACCAGTTTATTGATCCCAAGTTCTTTTGTTTTCGTGTTCAGACAAAATCTACGAAACACACCACAGTAACTACATTCCCCTAGCTCATCATGACGTGATGCGATTTCATCCATGGTTATCCCGATAGCTTGTTGAAAGGAGATGATATGATGCTCAATGCCTAATTTCTTACAATTCTTCTGCGCGAGAGGAAGGCTTGCGTCACGATATGAGACGATACCCTCATCGACCGTAATCGCATGCAAGGTTACGTTGGGGTGTTTTGAGAAAATCTCATGCATGAGATATAACGTTACGGTACTATCTTTCCCCCCGGATAAAGCAATACCCATGGTCGTATCATCATTCGTCTTACCCTGTTTTTTAATATCTTTTTTTACCCGCCGTTCAACAAATTCGATAAAATGATGTGTACAGAGATGAGCACCGCTATACCGGATGAATGTAATGGCGGGTTTCTTACATTTCAAGCACTGAATGGTCATAAAAGCCTCAAGATAGCACAGAATACCGTAAGCAGAATACCTCTTTCTTTTAGTAGTTTGCTGTAAAAAAGGAAATATGAATAAATAAACCTTAAGTTTTATATTATACCAATGCATATCAATTGTGAAAAGATACACTCTAATTGATAAAGGTTGAGGAGAAAGTGCTATGCCAGTAAAAAAAGATGTTTGTAGCACAGGCATCGAAGAACTTGATATGAAAATGTCCGGTGGGATTCCTTTAGGAAGTACCGTTTTAGTCACCGGGTGCAGCGGATCAGGTAAAACAACATTATGTATGCAGTACTTATTCAATGGCGCAAGAAAAGGTGAACGTGGCGTCTTTTTCACAATCACGGAACCTCTCTTTAAGCTAACGAAAAACCTCGAGGGATTTGCATTCTATGACAAAAAACTTATTGAATCCGGGATGGTCAATATCATTGATTTACGTATTATCAGTGAGCGGTTAGGTCTAGATACAGAAAAATATACAGTAGAAGATGCAGGAGCGTTGCTGGACATCCTAAAAGATATTGCAGATGAACTCGATGTGAAACGATTGGTTATGGACTCGATAACTGCTCTCTGCTATCGGCTTCAAACTCGTGAAATGATCAGGGATTTTATCTTTAAACTGGGTACATCCCTCGCGGTGATGAAATGTACGACACTGCTCACCTCCGAAGTTCCACCCCAGACATTCAAATTCTCCCAATACGAGATCGAGGAATTTATCTCCGATGGCATTCTTTTCCTCGGTGATATGGAACGAAAAGGAGACCTCATTCGAACCTTACAGGTCATCAAAATGCGAGGAACTGATCATTCCCGAACAAAGTTTGCATTAAACATTTCAGCTCAACGCGGTATTGAACTTGTACCGCTTTTAAAATCATCTGAGTTTGAATCATTCTTGAAACGATAGGAGATAATGAGATGGTAGATGCTGTTATTGAAGGCATAAGGGAACGGATCGCAGCAGCAATCCAGGTGAACCAATCGGTTGGGATTCAAGTCCCTGAGAATAGACATGGAGATCTATTAGAGGCTATTTTTGATTCCATGTGCCGAAACACCCATACCACATGGACGTTTGTCACCGTCAGTAAAACCTTCGATTACCTTTCAAAGACGTTCAAGGAGGGAACTCAACAGACAAACATCAAATTCATTGATTGCATCTCCCGTGCCGCTGGCATATCAGACGCAGCCCCTAACTGCATCTATATCGAAAGCCCGGTGATGCTGGAAAAAATGATTTTAGAAATACTGAATAACTTCAAAGGAATGAAACGTGATTTAGATAAATATATTGTCATCGACTCGCTGAGCGCGTTGATGATCTATAATGACTCAGAGGTCATCAGAGAATTCATGACACTGGTCATGAATAAAAGCAGATCAGAAAACATCCATGTCGTTTCTATCCTCGTTGAAGAAGAAATGGACTCCAGTAAACTCATCCAACTAAACGATAAAATCATTGTATTACGTGACTCATTTATTGATTAGAGAGCAGCACCTATGAACCAACCCGCGATAAGAAAAAAAGAGAACATTCATACTTCCTGGGAGGATGCACCATCGGATACGGAACCAATCGTGAATTGGCAGTCCAGTGCATTTCATGCGGCGTTAGAAAAACTCCAAGCTGATCACGGAAACGCTGATTCTGTCATGCGCATGGGTGAAGCGTTCGGCAGAGGACTGTATACACAACGAATAAAAGATAAATCACCGGATTGGACCATCAAAGAATGGATGGAGGAAATACAAAAGGATGTGTGTAAACCCCTCGGAACAGAATTCACCTTTACCAAGATTTCACATGACGTTGCAACGACCTTCATGAACCGACATCCACTTGCACAGACGTCTCAAGGACGAACGGCAACAGAACTGTTCAACTTCGGAGTTATGCGTGGATTATTTCTCAGTGCGTTCCCGAAAGGAGAACTTGTCCTTAATGAAATAAAAAATGAAGAGCAACCTGAATTTATTTTCAAGACTCATGCATCAGCGAAAGATAAACTTGAACGTGAACGAGTGATACATGCATTTACCTTTTTGAAAAAAGATGACGGTGCCTGAGAGAATGGCACGAGAAGCATTTATCGATACCAC
>CAZGIV010000062.1:0-11623 GCA_964526175.1 uncultured Thermoplasmatales archaeon
TATATCGTTTACAACGACTTTGAATTCTACCATGATTCTTTCTCCTTATAATTCTTCTGTCTCTGGAGTAGTTTTGTAACGTAGTGTTACAAGAAGGGGAATAGCGAGTATTTTATAAATCTTCTCCTTAATAAGGAACCACTTTGTTTTTCTCTGGTTTTTTGAAGAGATTTCACCCTGTTTTTCATGATCTTTCAGGCATTCAAAAAGAATTTAAGGGATTAGTCCATTCCAGTTCGAACTTTAAACATGGATGAAAACGTGAGAGAATGTACGCCTTAGCAAAAATAAATGATACGGTTCGAGTGCCACCGGAGCGATTTGGTGAAGATCTTAACGAAGCGATACGAGATATCGTTCAAAAGACGTTTGAAGGGACCATCCGGCGAAACCATGGGCTAATTGTCGTTGTCGATAACATTACTCCGTTAGGTGACGGTATTGTGATTCATGGTGATGGCGGTATGTACCAGAAAGTTGAATTCGAAGCCCTCACTTTTAACCCTTTATTACAAGAACTTGTCGACGGTCTTGTTTGTGAAATTGTTCAGTTCGGAGCGTTTTGCCATATCGGTCCTCTTGATGCTCTCTTGCACATGAGTCAAATAATGAATGATTACGTGGATGTTGACGCAGAAAGCGGACGGATTCAGGGGAAAGAAACAAAACGTATCCTGAAAGTCGGTGACCCGCTTCGTGCACGTATTGTCGCAGTGAGTTTAAACGAGTTATCCGCGCGGGAAAGCAAAATAGGTCTTACCATGCGACAACCTGCATTAGGTACGCATGAATGGCTAACGGAACCAAAAGACGAGAAGCGTGGCGAAAAAAAGCGAGAAGACCGAAAAGAAAAGCGGGATGAACGAAGGGAGAAAAAATGAAAAGTTTAAACGCATGTAAAACCTGTCATTTTTTAACAGAGAAAGATCGCTGTCCAAATTGTTCTGATCAGACCGTGCATCGATGGCGCGGGTATGTGATTGTTCGCGACCCTGAGCATTCCCAGGTGGCCAAGAAAATGAATATCACAAAACCTGGTAAGTATGCCTTGAAGGTCAGTTAAGGATGTATGTGTTACCTGATGATTTAAAGGACACACTAAAAGGACATATCGGGAAACTGGTTGATGAACCAGAACTTATTAAACTCCTTGAAAAAGAGAAATATGTTGTTACTGTTGGGGATAAAGTGACTTATACGGTGCTAAAACATGGGATTGTCCCTGTTCTTTGTATCGTTGATTTTATACTGGAACGCAAACCATATCCCTTGGAGATGAAAGCATGTATTCAGAGGTTTGGGGGAGTACATCTCAGGATAAAGAATCCTCCGGGGACTATTACTGATGAATTATGGGATGCAATTCAGACTGTTTTCCAAAACATGCAGAATGGCCCTGTTTGTATCGAGGTAGATGGTGAAGAAGACCTTGCTTCACTAGCTGCAATCTATCTTGCTCCGGGAGGCGTAACAGTAATATATGGATTGCCGAATAAGGGGGTCGTGGTCGTAAAGGCAACCACTATCCATAAACAGAAGGTAAAAGAAGTATTAGACAGAATGTGATGTCCTATGGAAATTGAGATTCAATCAAAAGTCGATAACATTCTCCTTGGAAGAACAGAAGTACGTTTTGTGATTCTTCATGAGGGTGAAGGTACTCCGAAACGGGAGTTGGTTCGAAGTGAGCTTGCTGAGAAATTGAATGCGAAGAAAGAAACAATCATGGTTGATCACATGCAATCTTCGTTTGGTTCACGTAAAACAATCGGTTATGCGAAGGTGTATAAGTCTGTTGAAGATGCAAAAGCAGGTGAAGCCGACCCTATTTTGAAGCGGAATGGTTTAGGTACTAAGAAGAAACCAAAGAAGGGAGCGCCAAAAGAAGGAGACGAAAAGAAAGAAGCACCAAAGGAAAAACCGCAGAAACCAGAACCCAAAGCGGCGCCACCAGAGAAACCTGTTGAAGCGAAGAAGGAATAAAACATGATGAAAAGAGAAGTGTTTAAGGTTGAAGGCGATAAGATTGTTCGGCAGCGAAAAAACTGCCCGAAATGCGGCGATGGGGTATTCCTTGCAGATCATAAGGATCGATTGAGTTGTGGAAAGTGCGGGTATACTGAGTTTAAAGCAAAGAAACAGGATGAAGAAAAACCCAAAGCATAACTTGTTGATTTCGTTTATTTCTACGGTTTTTTTCAATAATAAATCATGATTGTGTAACGAGTGTTTTCCCTGGTGATATCATTAATTTCCTGGTCGAGAAAAAACGTTGGAGAGCAAAACCTATTAATTCTTCTATGGATTAGCTGGGTTGTCCTGGGCCTGTAGTGTAGCTTGGATATCACAGAGGCCTCCGGAGCCTCTGACTCGGGTTCAAATCCCGACAGGTCCGTTATTTTTCTTCTGTTATTTGTTCCAGTTTGTATCGTTGTACATTCCATCGAAACAATTGGTTCATCTCAAAATCATATTTTGGTTTATCGTAAAAAACGAACCAAAGACAATCGAGTAGAAAACGTAATCCCCGTAGTTTTATTCCCTCAATGATATACATGCGTATTTGCCAGCGTTGAACTTTTCTCATAAACCGATGCAATTGAGGGTGTGTAACATATTTTGTATGATGCACCGGTCCAATGCTTTCACTATGACTTGTCGTGATTATTTGTTCTTGTTCACAGTAGTGTCGTATCTCTGTTCCTGGAAGTCGATAGAGCAGTGCGAAGAAGATATCGTCAGCATGGGATCGTTGTGCCATTGTTAGGCTTTCGTTCATCATTTCAATGGTTTCATCAGGAGCCCCAACCATGAAATACAACCGTAATTGTAACTTATTTCGATGGATGCTCTCAAACGCATCAGAGATCTGTTGATTTGTCATATCACGGTTATATACCTTATTTCTGATGGATTCATTGCCCGTTTCAACTCCCATCCGTACTTGATAACATCCTGCATCTTTCATCGTTTTTAACAAATCATCATCTACTAAATTAGCCCGTACGTTTACATTCCATCGAATGAGATTGTGATACCCTTTTTCTTTGATTCGTTCACAGAACGAATACACAAACTCCTTGTCTAGGATAAATGTATCATCGAAGAAATACAGATATTTCATCCCCTTCCCATAGTATTGTTTCATCCGAAAGTCAATTTCTTCTAAAACATTCTCCACACTTCGAAAACGAACATACGTTCCCTTGAGTACTTTCTTTAACGCATGATTACTGCAATAGGAACATGAATAGGGACAGCCTCGTGACGCTATGATGGGAAGATGGTTGTTGTTAATGAAGAAATATTTCGCCATGTCGAAATCGTCAAAATCAGGGAAGGCAAGTGTGTCCAAATCGGAAATCAATCGTCGTGGTTTATTCTTAACGATTTTACCTTTCTTTTTGTACCAGATGCCCTCAACTTCAGAACAATTTAACTGGTTGTCCAGCAACTCTTTGAGAGTTTTTTCCCCTTCACCTGTGCAAATGATATCAACCTCATGGTAACGGATGATCTCTTGAGGTGAAAGAATTACCTTGACGCCCCCAAAGATAATTTTCACCGAGGAATGTTCTTTTATAAATCTGGCAATGATAATTGCCTCATGAACATTGAAGCTTAAAACAGAAAATCCAATAAGATCTGGTTGTTCTCTTCTGATTTCCCCAAGTATGTATTCTTGCCAGTCGTTTTTATGAAATGCCAAGTCAAGAATTCTAACCTGATGGTTCGTTTTTTTGGTGATAAATCCTTTCAGCACGGTCAGTGCAATTGGTGGTAATAATGCATAGGAACAAATATTTGGTTCAATGAGAAGAACCTTCATAGTCTTCTTCCTAGCCTTCGAAAACATTTCCTCCTTTATATACGACCTGTAAAGAGGCAGAATTATAAATAATCAAGTGATTTCTTTTTTTAAGATATTCAGAAACCGTAGCTTTATAAGAACCATATCAATGTAGAGGGTCTAACTTTGATAGAGATCCATACTGGGTGAGTGGTTATGGGAGAAGCTGAAAAGATACAAAAGAGTGCTTTCTACGTCTCACTCTCAAAGGACGGCATCACAACAAAAGAAGAAAGTGATAATATCTCTGAGATTGTCGGGCATTTAAAGGAAGATGCTCTTGAATGGATGGATTTTACAGTTGATAATATCAATGAAGATAGTTTTGTTATCGCAACTTCTTTGAAATTTAGTTTGCAGCTTGTCGCTAGTGTGCTTTCAGAGCGGTATTCATCGTATGAGGATTTAGACACGGAATTAGGTCTAATGCTTCCAGCAGTTCGAGTAGATGAATTTGATGTAAAGGTCCATCCTTTGCTTATTTTGATTCGGAAAAATTTAATTCTTACAATTCATCCAAAAGGAGTCGTTCGATTACAAAAAATTTACCGATATGCAGATATTTTCATGAAGAAAATCCGCCAAGATCTCCCTTGGAACGATAAACTAACGATTCTGCTGACGCGAATCATCGATGAGAATAACCAGAAGAATTTCAATGGTCTACGAATGATTGAAGAAGAAGGCGATGAACTTGGAAAATTTATGGTGGAACCAAAGGCATCGCGAACGGAAATCGGTAACGACATCTATAAAATGAAGCATGCGTTGATTACCTATCTTAATACTCTATGGGCTTCATGGGATGTGATTAACTCATTACGATATGGGGACGCAGAAACGATAACAGATAATCAGAAACTCTTACAACGTATCGGAATTTTAGGTGATGACATCAACAGACAAATCGCGCTGAGTGAACATATGAGTGAGGTTCTCGCTTCTGGATTGGAAGTGTTACAGACTATTTATAATAATCAATTACAAATGTTGAACAATCGGTTAGCATTTATTGCCACATGGCTTGCTGTCCTTGCAACTGCAGGGTTGGTACCAAATACGTTAGCAACAATTTTCGGTATCGGGAAAATAAACGACCTTATTGACTTGCCTTGGATCATTACCATATTAATCATATCAACTATTGTGTGCACCTATCTGATGTATCTTGTATTCAAGAAAAAAGAATGGTTACCTCCAAAAATGGAATGCCAATAAACCAGAGGGGAGTGATACCATTGGAATTAAAAAATCTTTGGTATCATTCTCCATGGTACTTTCTTCATATACTCTTTATATGGTTCACCGTACTGTTTTATTAATACTTTTTCTTCATCGATGATGCTCCAAATCATAATAGGGATTGCGATCAGAGCAATAATGAAAGCTACCACTGAATAAAAAAACAATGCAAGACCAAATGCGACGATGAGCAGAGACGTATAATGAGGATGTCTGATGTATCGAAAAATCCCATCGGTTACGAGTTGTCCTTTGTACGTTTTATGCCAAAAGATCTCCCATTTAAAATATACATACGCGCCAAGAAGAAAAATGATACATCCGAGAATAATAGTTCCAAGCTGTGGTAAGGGGATTTCCCATACACCATAAAATGCAGTGAGTGGTCCGATTAAGATGATAAGAAGTAATGGTGCGTAGTGTACGATGAAGAGCGCCCGAAGTTCTTTTGGTGGTTTGTAATGGAACATAGTTCTTAGATTATTTGCATGCCACCTTTGCCAATTTCGATGTTCTGTGGTCTGAGGGTATGTTTAGTGCTTCGCATTTTCATAACGGTAAGTTTGCGTCGATCCATTGTAGGGTCAAGGCTTAGGATGATGACACCATCTGCGAGGAATTCTGAGAGTCCATCACGTGAGTAATTCGTAGAACCTGATGGTAATTCTGAGGTTACTACCGCTGTACATCTTGCGGTTTCAAGTGCATTCATGATGTAATGAAGATGTAATCGTCGAACAGGGAAGTTCCCTGATGAGATCTCGTCATGATCTATATTGTCGACCTCGCTGGTAAATTCAGGGTTGTTGAGATAGATAGGCATTTCAGATAAGGGGGTGATGGAGTCGAGGACAACCCGGTCATAGTTTCCAGAGAGAATTTCATTAATCATACTTTCATAGATGAGTTTTTTGTTAATGTTTAGAAACAAGAATTTAATCTGCCCGCTTTGGATTGCTGAATCAAAATGAATGCCGAGTTCAGCTGCTTGGAGAAGGAGTCCTTCGATTTTTTTATCGAGTGTTAGGTAGAGGCATTTTTTTCCTTCCTCAACACCTTTGGCAAGGAATTGGTAACAAAAGATAGATTTTCCACTTCCTGGTGGGCCTGAGACCAGAGTGATGCTTTCTTTTGGAAGACCACCTGATAGTAATTCATCAAGTCCATTAATGCCAGTTTTAACTCGTTCTATTCTTCCCACTGCCGTTTTATTATCCGTTTGGATGAGTGCCATGATCCACCCTCAGGACTGTATAAGTGTGCGTGTATAATTATTTTGTCGTCCCATTCTTCATTTTGCATGTGGGTTACTGGCATGGTTTTTTCGTAGTATATTAATATTTATGAAAATATTTATATATTTATAAAGTAAAATATATCATATAGATGAATGAGAATGAATGACATGACTACCAAGGGCATAAAAATCTGGATATGGGCGCAGAACAGCAGAATACTCAAAGCCATATCAAACAAGGAAACAGGGACTATTTCTATTTATGATGAATACGATAACATTATCCTACGACGAACAGGACTTACAAAACAACAAGTCAAAACTATTGAACTAATTTTTGCAACTTATGCACTTAAAAAAGTCGGTGACCGGAAAGAACCATTCACTTATTTATAAGCAGGCAATAACACCTGTCGTTCTGGATACACTTTTATCCCCTGATTGGAGATGTCCATAGAAAATACTTTCTTCTGATGATTTGAGTACCGCATCTTTAAAACTTCAAGAGCATTTTCCCGGTGATCACCACGCTGAATGTTATATAAAACAAGAATTCCATCAGCTAAGAACTCCTCAATTCCCGTATCACTAAAACGCGTTGGCATTGGTTCAGTCTCCGTAATTAGAAACGATGTTGCACCGGTTTCTTCAAAGAAATTGAATAATTGCTGTAAATAAACCCTGAAATTTTTCTCTTTACTAATGGACGCGGAGATAATAGCGGTCAACGAATCAACTACGATTATCTCAGGATTAAAATCCTTTGGGATAATCAATGGTTTAATTTTATACGATAACTCTGTCGCAGATCCAGACCCACTTACCGACCCAAATTTCATCCGTAAAATATCAAGTGGATTGACCTTCTGGATAAGCAAATGTCCAGAGCCAACATATTTTTTCGCATCCCAGCCAAACGCGTACATACTTCGCTCTATTTTTTCAATACTTTCCTCAAAACTAACATACATACAATGCTTTTCTTGAGTTACTAGATTATAACAAATCTGTCTACAAAACGTGCTCTTCCCTGTTCCCGTCCCGCCTGCAACTAACACCGAGTTTTTTTTTGGGATACCCCCTTCTGCGAACAACTCATCAAACCCTGGAATGTGGGTTTTCATTATATGTTCTTCTTCTGTTTTCGTATCAGCCTTGATATCAGCCATGGGAAAATCGCTCTCGTTTCAACTTTTAAATAGGAGATTCCTAAAAACTCCGTATTCCTTAAAGAACCAATCCTTGACCTATCTGAATGTAGATGTCGATGACATTAAGCTGAAGCATAATTTCTTTTGTCCCTGGTTTGATCGTGATATAACATGATTAATTGAAATACCTTCCCCTTCCTGGCTATTCAATATTCATTATCTGAGATTTCACTACTTGTTACATATGAAAAGTGAATGCAGTCATTACCACTGCCCCCCGCGTTTCGAATAGTAAGCTCAGAGATATAGACCTGAAGGGTACTATCGAATGTTCCCTGAGCATTTACGACATGACCATTGCCACCCCTATCGATAAATGTAGTATCTTTGTTCTTACCGATCAGAGTTATATCTTTAGTAATCCCCAGATTTTCGTTGTAGGTCCCACTTGAGACGAAAATGGTATCGCCAGCATTTGGAGCCGTAATTCCTTCTTGAATGGTTTTATACGGGTAGTTATATGTTCCGTTCCAGGGTCCAGCAGTATTACTATCGTCAACATAGATAGTTGTTCCTATCGCTTGAGATTTTTCAATGAGAAAAAAATTTCCAATGACGGACAGTATAAGTATAGTTATAATGAAAGCTACGTTTACTTTTCCATAGGTCATTTTCTATCCCGTTCCATCTATTTACCTATTGCCGAATCCAATTCTCTTAGTAATACTATATAAAAGTACGGCGATAAACTATCAGATTGTAACAATTTCCCTCTAAGGTTCATCTTATTTGATTTTTTGCTTTTTCTCTTCTGATTTTGTCGTAATGTTTATATACTTATAAATTAACTTAAAAATATATAACATAAGGAATTTTTATGACGACTGAACATATCTGGGTTTGGCTTCAAACAAAAGGAAAAATCTTTAAGGTTATATCAAACCCAGAGCAAGGTATTATCGAAGTAATCAATGACAAAGGAGAAATATTGATACGGAAGACAAACCTTAGTAAAAGACAGGTTGAAACAGTTGAAAAAAATTTTTTACATCATATTGCAAAAAGATTAAACGGACAAGAGCCCAGAGTATCCACAGAAAATCGAGACACATTCGATCCAATGATTACTTAAAAAATAAAGTGTGTTTTGCATTATCTTTACTGTTGAATAAAAGAAAAATATTTTCGTTGCAATTTGAACAAAAAATTAATATCCCTAATACATGTTTCATTGACGGATGCAAAAAAAGATTATGATTGTTGATGATGATCCTGACATTCTTATTACTATCCGAGAACTCTTTGAATCAGAAGGATTTGAAGTATACACCGTTCCCTGTGGAAAAGATTGTATCGAAGAACTCGAAAATGGGTTCAAAGGCGTCATCCTCATGGATATTATGATGCCTCATATGGATGGATGGACAACCATTCGTCAGATTGTGACTAAAGGGCTGGATAAAGGAAACATTATTTCAATGATATCCGCAAAAGATGAATGCGATTGGAAATTAGATGATCTCAAGCAATATATTAAAAATTACATTACGAAACCCTTTGATACACGACAATTATTACAAACCGTCAAAGGGTATTATGCAACACCAACCTAATTTTTTTTCAACCTTATTTTATGATTGACTATTAAGAAAATCATCAACCTGTTGATGTACATCACGAACAATATCACGTTTAACCGGAGCTGGAATTTGTTTAGAGATTGGAGCTGTAATTGTAAATAAACACATTTGTCTCTGAAGTGCCCGGACATTGTTTTCAACTTGTTTTTGTGTTTTTTTCATCTGCTCTCGTAATTCCTGCATCTCTTTTTTTAATTCATCGTATGAGTAAGAAAAATCTGTTTGTATTTTTTCCTCTTTTCCAAAGGTATTTTTCATCTGAGCATCTTTACTTGAAATTA
The DNA here is from genome assembly GCA_964526175.1 of uncultured Thermoplasmatales archaeon. Taxonomy (GTDB): domain Archaea; phylum Thermoplasmatota; class E2; order DHVEG-1; family DHVEG-1; genus SM1-50. The sequence continues at coordinate 9,402 of CAZGIV010000062.1, forward strand.
AATGAACGTGTTCAAAATATTGATAGAGTGCCTTTCTTAAAAGTTCGCTATTGCTCATTCCTTGTTTATTGAGTTGTGTTACAATTTGTTCCTCTTTTTCAGAAAGTTTAAGTGCAATCGTTTTGTTCATGCATATCCCATCCCAATTCAAGGCTGTTAATACTTTCATTACATATAAATGTAGATGTTTTTAATTATTGATTTTACAATAAAAAATCATCTAATTATCGAGTACAGCATTTCGTTAATTACATCCGAACATTCTGAGATGTCCATCTTTTCTTTTGTTTCTGTGTTTGATTTTCTGATTGTGATGGTATCTCAAATGTATCCAACGGTGACTTTTTTAATTCCTCGATATAAAACATAATCTGATTAAATCTATCATCGATACGTTTTGTTGAATCTGTGACATGATTTTGATATTCTGTCTGAAGTGACCGATATGCTTCTTTCCAATAATGAATTTCTGTAGTATATCGTGTTTTCCAGTCTAAGAGTTCGCTGTCAAGTTGTTGAACATGTCGTTGAAGTTGGTAAATGTATTGATCTAAAAATCCTAAATGTGCTTGATTAACTTGGTTTACTGGTTGGTAAACCTCTTTTTCTCGGAGAAAATCATCATTAAGGTTTACCTTTTTGTCTATCTGGTTTACCATATTATATACTTTTTCATTATCTATTTTTGACTTCTCCTTTAAGTGTTGTTTTTTAGGGTTTACCTCTTTATATGATTTTTGATTATTTTTCATCTCTATTTCTTTTACATATTTCCAGAAAGCTTCACGAATAATGGCACTCGGTGATATACCTTTTTTTCGCATGGAACATATAATCTCTTCCTCCTTAGAAGTAAGTTTTAAAGATACTGTCTTGTTCATTATAATTTTCGCTCCAAAATTATTGATTTTGTTAGGTAAACTATAGGTAAACCATGATATCTCTTATCAATCATTTTTTTCTCCATATGAGTGGTGGAAGAAAGATGGTAAACCATAGGTAAACCGTGGTATATAATATCATGATAATATTATTCTAAACCATCATCCTCATAAAAGAATCATTTCGGCAGTACTTATACTTTTTTAACAAGATTAACAAATAAAAACACTATAAAATAATCCGTTCATTTAAAGGAAAAAGAGCATAAAAAATTTTACCTTCTAAAAAATAAATATTTCAGTAATAAAATAAAGAATAACAAAACCTTATAACACCAAGACAATTCTCAAAATATATTATGTACCCACTTGAAGAATGTAAAAAAGAAATTACGGCGGAGATACAGAAAGTAATAGCAAAATACAAAATACCTTTTGAAATCAGAGTGGAAACTCCTCCTAATGATATGGGTGATTTTGGATTTCCTTGTTTTCAAATTGCCCCAATTATTAAAAAACCACCAATAGAAATAGCACAGCAGATTGCAACAGATATTGCAAAGAGTAAATGGATTGAAAAGGTAAAGGCAAAAGGAGGATACGTCAACTTTTTTATTAAAAACACTTATCTAACATCTACAACGCTACAATCGATTCTAGAAAAAAAAGAAACCTATGGGAATTTGCCTAAAAAAGGAAAAAAAGTCATCATTGAACACACTTCTGCAAACCCAAATGGTCCATTACATGTAGGAAGAGCGAGAAACCCAATTATAGGAGATACTCTGGTACGTATCTTTAAAGCTGCAGGATATACAGTTGAATCACAATACTATCTAGATGACATGGGAAAACAAGTAGCGATTCTTGCTTGGGGCGTCAATCATCTTACACAAAAAGACATTCCATCAACTGAAAATAAAAAAGAAGATCACCAAATGGTTGGATTTTATCAAACAGCTAATCAAAAAATGGAGACACATAATACTGTTTCAGAAGATATAGGTCAAATCATAAAAAAATTAGAACAAGGCGATCAAAAAACTATTGAAAAGATTCATGCATCGTATGCACCAGTACTCGAAGGAATAAAACAAAGCCTCCAACGAATCAATGTTCATATTGATTCCTTTATTCCGGAATCAACCTTTGTATACAATAAAAATGTTGACAAAGTCGTAAAAGGGTTAAAACAAACAGCTTACTGTCGTGAACAAGATGCTGCCTTCTATTTGGATATGGAATCATTTCATATTCACGGGAGAAACACTAAATTTTTCTTTTTAAGAAGCGACGGTACTACCCTTTATGCAACAAGAGACATTGCATATCATCAATGGA
>CAZGIV010000063.1:0-2639 GCA_964526175.1 uncultured Thermoplasmatales archaeon
TTATTTATCTGTATCGAAACCCCTATGATCTCTATTTCTCGATGATGAAGTTTATGAGAGTAACAATTCCTCGGTTTTGTATACAAAAACCGCCGAATATAAAGGATGTCGAACACAGTATGATGGATTTATACACTAAGATGACTCAGAAGTACTTTAAGGAGCGGGGAGATATCCCCAAAGGAAACCTTATCGAGATTCGCTATGAAGACTTCATCACCAGACCTATCCGGGAATTACGAAACATCTATGAAACGTTACACTTAGAAGGATTTCAAGACGCTGAACCAAGGTTTCGAACCTATATCAACTCTCAAAAAAACATCAAAACAGACCACTATACGATGAAAGAAGAGCAAAAACACAAAATCGAGAGTGAATGGGGTTTTGCAATCAAAGAATTCGGGTATTAACCTCAAGCAAGCCCGGTCTTTTTTCTTAGGTCCATTTCGTCAGAATCGTCTCCCTGTTGAAAATCGCTTTTGCAAAATAGAACAATCCAAGATCAAGACATCCGTACAATCCTGCAAATACGACAATCATGACCGGTGAAAGGAAGATAAATCCGGATAACACACCAAGCATCAGGACGACGACAGGCATGACAATGAACCCACCGAGCTGTTGAGCTGCCCGTACGTCACTGACTTTTGATGAAACCAAGACACAGGCAAGAACACTCATTAAACACGCGGTTGGTGCAAGCAACAGAATCGATAAGATCCATGTGAGGTTGGGCAGAAGTGGATATCCTACTTTTGGGATTAATACAACGTCGAGTAAAGTTACCCCTAAGGTGAATGCAAGCAGTGTCGAACCCATCGAGGGGACAAAGGCAGAAAAAATCTTCCCTGCGAGCAACTCACCATCGGTTGTTGGGGTCGCTAGCAATGGCTCTAAACTTCGGTTATTCTTCTCTCCGACAATACTATAGGTTGCTATAATCGTTGGAAGAGTTGCAGGGATAATAATAAAAATCATAAGGACCATGTTGAACATCAGGGGAAGCACTTGATCAATCTCTGATGGTTTTGTTTTTGTAAACCGTAGGTTTGATGACACCGTCAGGATGTTACTCCCATCTAGTGCTGATCCCTCTGAACGAATCACAGTGACGTTACTAAGATACGAACTTGATAGGGAGCTGTTTTCAATCGTTGAATCAATGATTGTGGTATTATCTAGGACGCATGAGACAATGATGCAATTCGTAAGCTGAACGTTTATGAGTGTTTTATGTTTAAGAACCATTGCATTAAAGGAAGCATTTTCAACGCTTTGATTTACCCAGGGGATCGAGGCATCATCAGGCAAGCTGCCTATCTGAAGAAGTCCGTTTACATCCCATTGTCTCTCAAGGGGAACCATGGTCACCATTGGTACGAACATAACAAGTGGTAAGACAACACCAAGGACAATTGGCATTGCAATGATTGACCCGATCACCAGTTTCTGTTTTTTGAACTCGTCAAGATCCTTGCGCATCACGATCCATGCATTCCTCCAGTGCATCACCGAGCAGCCTCCTCGATTAGCTTCAGATATACATCTTCTAACGAATGTTCCTCCTCTGTAACAAATTGAACGTGTAATCCTTGCTTGATTAGCCAGGAGATCACCTGTGGGTTATCTTCCTCTGGATTCTTCACCTGTAATACCAGCTGGTTTTCCTTCACCTGTGCTTGTAAGACAAAATCTAATGATGAGATATCCTTAAGTAACGATGATGGGATTTTTTCCATCGTAATATTGATTGTTCGAGCGAATAACCCTCGTGCTAACCTCTTTGGGTTTCCCACTTTCACGATTCTATTTTTTACCAACGCGACCTGATCGCAGATACGTTCTGCTTCTGAAAGATTATGGGTGTTAATAAGAATGGTATCTCCCCTTTTTTTCAGTTCAAGGATATACTCTCGGACTATTTTTGCTGCTGCCGGGTCAAGACTCGCGGTTGGTTCATCAAGAAAAATATATTTCGGGTCATGGATTAATGCACGTGCGATCGCAATCTTCTGTTTCATTCCTTTGGAAAACCCACCGACCGGCTCGTTTCGTCTCTCCCATAAACCAAGATCTGTCAACGTATTCCGAATCGATTCCTCTCGTCGCTGTTTTGGTACACCATAGAGCTGTCCGTAATAATCAAGATTCTTATATGCCCCCAGGGTTTCATACAAACCGGGGGCTTCTGGGAGAAGACCGATCATTCCACGGATTTTCTGCGCGTCTTCTTTTTTACCAATCTCATAGGAGTCGATTTGTGCTTTCCCTAATGTCGGCCTGATAAGGCAGGAGAGCATCCGCATGGTTGTGGTTTTCCCTGCACCGTTCGGCCCTAGAAGTCCGAAGATACAGCCATCTGGTATTTCAAGCGTGAAATCCTGTATCGCGGTAATGGATCCAAACGTTTTCGTTAACCGGTCGCAGATAATCATGGTACGCTTCCTTTTGATTTTTTACGCTGTGGGTACACCGTATCTTCCGTTTCTTAATAAACATAATAGGTTGTCTGTGGGTACTTTCTCCTTGACCATGCTTTGTATTCTTGCGTTGTACGTTTGCAACCATGTTTCAAGGGATAATAAAAATTATCTCCAAAATTTTATATACAGTTTTCTGTTTCTCCTTAATGGGAT
>CAZGIV010000063.1:2739-11443 GCA_964526175.1 uncultured Thermoplasmatales archaeon
ATAAAAATTATCTCCAAAATTTTATATACAGTTTTCTGTTTCTCCTTAATGGGATGCCGGATATCGGTTACATAGGAGCGGATCTGCTTCGTAGTGGAAAGGGATGACTGTGTATCTTAAACAAGTTGAAATGGAAAATTTTAAGTCCTTTGGGCATAAATTAACTGTACCATTTTACCCTGGATTTACTGCAATTACTGGACCAAATGGTTCTGGGAAAAGCAATATCGTTGATGCGATTCTCTTTGTGCTCGGCCCAAGAAGCTCAAAAGTCATGCGCGCAGGTCGGCTCACCGACCTTATCTTTAATGGAGGAAAAAACCGGAAGAACCCATCAAAGTATTGCAAGGTCTCCTTAGTCTTTGACAACTCACAGCGGAAAATGCCAATCTCTGCTGACGAGGTCGTCCTGACAAGGATGATCAAACGAGCCCCCTTGAAAGATAACCCTGATAATTACTATAGTTATTTTTATATCAATGATCGTAGCGCATCCTTTACTGAATTCATTGACATTTTAACCCACGCGCGTATCTCTGGGGAAGGCTATAACATCATCAAACAAGGAGATGTCACTAGTCTTGTTGAAATGGGATCTGTTGACCGCAGGAAAATCATCGATGGCATCGCCGGCATCAGCACCTTTGATGAAGATATTGAAAAAGCGGAGAAAGAACGGGGAGATGTCGATAAGAACCTCGAGCGTATCGATATTATCTTAAATGAGATCACCAGTCAAATCCGTCAGTTAAAGAAAGACCGGGATGCTGCCTATCGATACAAAGAGTTAAAAGACAAACTCTACGAAACCAAAGCGATGATTGCCTATAAGAAAAAACAAGAAATCGAATCACAAATTCTCGAAGTAAACAAACAAATTGAATCATATGAAATGGAGCAGAAGAAATTCGACGAGAAAAAAGAAAAATTAAAAACGCAATATACGGAATTACAACAGAAATTAGATACCGTTGAGAAGAAAATCGGTGATGCCGGTGGTGATGAGGCACATGGTATCAAAGAAAAAATTGATACGTTACGATCCGAGACCATCAAAATTGATGAGCGAATAAACTACTCAAACGATGAAATAACCGAAAAGAAGAAGGAAAAGAAAACACTGGAATCATCACTTGAGGAAATCACACAAGAGCTTGACGAGCACACCACACAGAAAAATGAGCTTGTCATAAAAATCCAAGATATCGAAACAACGCGGAAGACAAAAGAAGCAGAACTAGGGAAATTACGGGATGAAATCGCACAATCTGATGATACATCGATGGATCTCACAAGAGAACTTGTGAAGATGAGGGAGGAGTACACTAATAAACAAACTGAGAAACATGAATATGAACTCACCCGAGACCGGCTGAAAGAAAAACTCGATGCAATAGACCTGCAGGTCGCTGAGTTACAGGAGACAAAATCAACCTATGAATTTGAACTTAAAGATATCGACTGGCAGGTCAGTGAACTGCATAAAGGAAAACAAGAGAGCAGTAAAAAGGTCAAAGAATCAGAGAAACAGTTATTTGAGAAGAAAAAACGAGAATCAGAGATAACAGAACAGCTTGCTGATCTTGAAAAAGCGATCCTAAGATTACAACGAGAACAGTCGAAATTACAGGCGGAACGTGATGCAGCACAATCTGTGGGCGCTAAGTATCATTCAGCGGTGGAGTCTATCCTTACCGCGCGTAATTCTGGTGAACTCACCGGTGTTCGCGGAACGATTGCAGAGCTAGCACAGGTCGATGAGAAATATAAATTGCCGTTAGAGATAGCGGCTGGTCCTCGGATGCAAGCGGTTGTTGTCGAAAATGATGCTGCCGCAGCTGAGGCGATTGGGTATCTGCAGAAAAAGAAGTTAGGGCGAGCGACGTTTTTACCGATAAACAAGATGATTGTTGGGAAACCACGAGCGCAGGCTCTGATGACGGTGAAAGATGAAAGTGCGCTTGGATTTGCGATTGACCTGGTGAACTTTGATTCGGAGTATAGAGGTGCGTTTTGGTACGTGTTTGGCGACACAGTGATTGTAAATACACTTTCAGATGCGCGACGGTTGATGGGTGGTGTCCGACTTGTCGACATGAAAGGTGACCTGGTTGAGGCCAGCGGTGCCATGGTTGGTGGCAGTCCGCCAAGCGAACGACTTTCCTTTGGTAGTGCTGATCAACGGACACTTGATGAGATCACGAGGAAGTTGAATACAGCAATTCAGAGTCAAGACCAGTTATCTGAGGAACTGGCACAGTTGAAAAAGGACATCGGAGAACTGGAGACTGCGTTTCGGACACTTAAAGGTGAGACAGATGCAGGGATCCAAACAAAAGATCTTGAAATCCGAAAGAAAGAATTCGTTGGAAAACTTGATATCCTTACCAAAGACCTTGAAACAAAACTTAAAGAAAAAGAATCCATCGATGCAGAAAAAGAAAAAATTCTTACGATACTGAGCGAATGCGAAACACGATTGAAAGAATTAGATGCACAAAAGGAAGAAAAAGGAAAGCACCTGCTGAAAAGTACCAAAAAAGAAGTCGCTCAAGCAGTACGAGGTCTTGAGAAAACCGTATCAGAGCTTCAAGAGAGTTCATTGAAACTCCACAGCGATCAGGAAACCATTCAGAAGAAAATCGAGTTATTGAATGAACGAAAGACCGAGCTTACTGAGAAAATCAGCACGACAGATGCTGATGGTGAGGCGTTGAAACAAGCAATACAAGAGCTTAAGGAAACTCGCGCAAAGGGTCAAAATGAGCTCAAGGCACTTATGACTGTCGAGGAAACGATGAGTGGAAAGACCAAGGAGCTGGCCATGGAGCGCGATACGTTGTATAAGAAAACCGTTGGGATTGAAAACGAGCTAGAAACCATTAGCACAAAAACGGAATCCTATCTTGATTTAATCGCTCGGGCGAAATACCGGGTACCGACCCTTGATGATTCTCTCAAGGAGCTTGATCAGGAGATCGCATTGTATCATGTGGAGATAAAAGAGACGAAACTTCCTGCGATTGAGTCGATGAAAGAAACGATCCTCTCCGTCGAACAGACCATGCAGCAGCTTGAGCCGGTGAACATGCGTGCTCTCGAAGAGTATGAGCATCAGATGGAACGGAAAAAGAAATTCGACGAGGATGTCGGACATCTCAATAACCAGAAGAAGAACCTGGTGAAGCTTGTCGGGGAGATCACCAGTAAGAAAAAGGAACGCTTCTTTGAGGTATATGACGAGATCAACAAGAACTTTAAAGAAATCTATGCTCAGTTATCAGAGGGTGGAGAAGCAGAGTTATTGTTGGAAAACGAAGAAAGCGTCTTCGACGGGGGTCTTACGATTAAAGCACGACCTCATGGGAAGAAAGTCTTACGGCTTGCTGCACTCTCCGGTGGTGAGAAAAGTATTGCGTCACTTGGATTCATCTTTTCAATCCAACAGTATGACCCCAGCCCGTTCTACGTGCTTGATGAGATTGATATGTTCCTTGATGGGGTGAACGCTGAGATTGTTTCACGGATGATTAAGAATCGAGCGGAGCATTCACAGTTCATTAGCGTGTCACTACGTAAGATAGCACTCAAGGAGGCAAACTACCTTTATGGAGTCACGATGCATGATTCTGGTATCTCAGAAATGATTGGAAATATCGACCCTGATTCCGTTGGGCCAAAGGGGGAGATCAAGACGAACGTACAGGAGGTGCTCTCGCATGGAGCTGGATAATGACGTAATCAACCATTTGTTATTTCATAAAGCCTTAATCGATGAAAACAATGATATGACTCGTATCAACCAGTACCTTGAGCTTGCGAAAGCAGCAGCCGTCGGTGAGTCTGCCTCCATTGAGGACCCGTTTGACCGATCGGTCTATCTTGCGTTTGATTTAGTGTTAAACCAACATATGAACCCATGGGATATCGATCTTGTTGGGTTCTCATCGATGTATCTGAAACGTGCGAAGAAAGAGAAAATCGATTTGATGACCGCAGGAAGGATCATCTACATGGCATGGAAGGTCCTGCGGATGCAAAGTGATCACCTTGTGGTAAACATGGAGACGAAAGAAGAAGAAATCGAGCAAGGGTTTGGCTGGGAGGATATCCCAACGGTTCCCTGGCTTGCCAATGATGACGAATATTCATATACCAATCTTCTCATGACCATGCCACAGTCCCCCCTTGAGGAGCCGTTGCGTCGTGACTCGACCCGGAAGGTTTCACTTATTGAGCTTCTGAGCGCATTTGATGAAGCACGCAAAGAATCAGAACAGTACCAACTCCTTGACAACCTTCGCCATGAAGAACGGATTCAACTTCAGCAGAAAGCACGGAAAGCAATGAAAGGCTCAGCCCATGAGGACCACTTAGAAGAGGATGTCGCAACGATCTGGGAACGGATCTGTCAATTCCCAAAAAAATCTATGAATTTCACCGAGCTTTGTTCTGTTGATAGTGCTGAGGAACGCATTAAAACCTTTGTCTCTATTTTATTCCTGGCGTATGAAAAAAAGATTATTGTTCACCAGCAGAAATTCCCGTATGGAGAAATTTTTATTAAAACGATAGGATATACATAAGCGGAGAACAAGTATGAGTGTAAAAGAAGATCGCATGGTTGAATCGTTGTTATTCTCTGCAGGAAAACCCCTGAGTATCGAAGAGATACAAGAGACGAGCGGGTTGTCACCAAAACATATCACCGATGCTATTGACCATCTTATGCAGTCTTATAACATTGACCGGAAAGGTGATACCTCCCTTGAGATCGTGAAAGCAGGCAACAAGTTCATCATGCAGGTGAAAAAAACGTTTACTGATAAATCGATGATGGTGGCAAAACCAGAGATTAAAACCGATTTGTTAAAAACCCTGGCATTGATTGCGTTTCATCAACCGGTGAAACAGTCGAACCTCCGTCATATGATAGGGGAACGGATCTATGCTGATGTTGACCAGCTGATGAGCTTGCATTTGATTCATTCAGAGCCGCATGGCGCAACCGAGCTTCTCACAACGACGCGGCTGTTCCCTGAGTATTTTGGTATTGATTCGACAAAACCTGAAGAGATCCGAGAGTTTTTAGCAAAAAAGGTTATCGGACATGTGGTGAAGGAAAAACAGACTGAGTCATCAGCAGAAGAGGTACAGTCAACTTCCGATGAAAACACCGAAGAAGCCCCCTCTGAAACCCACATGAAAAAAGAGCCATAGATTGGTTTTTCTCAAATCATTTTCATTTCTATAGTACACATAAGGATGAGAGCGTATATTTTTAAAGAAGCACGAGTTATGATACTGTACCTTGGGAGAGAGACCTATGGCGAACTGTCCTAAATGTGGAAAAAATAACGTTGATGATGCTGCTTATTGTAGTACGTGTGGTACGTCGTTAAAATCCGATGTCGCTTCCCAAATCGAACACCATGCAAAGATGTTTGCAGAGAATATGGAGCAAATGGGAAAGGACCTTGGAGATGCCATGTCGCAGACTGCAAAACGTATCCAAGGAAATTCACGTGATATAGGAAAACGCATGGAACACCGAGTTGACCATGCCAGTAAATATGTGGAGAATTGGTATGATCGTACATTTGGTGTTTTTGGGCCGTTGCTTGCGAGTTTTCTTTTTTTAATTATCGTACGTCTTGCTATCGAATTTACCCAGATTTCTGTGGTTGATGTCCTTGATTTGAGGGCAATTGCCTCTGTTATCCTTTTGTACTTGCTCCCCCTCTTTGGTGCCACCCTTCTTTCAAATTACACAACGTACTTCGCAAAAAAATCATATAAATTTAGAATCTTTTCTCCTCTTTTCCATTCGATAGCTTTTATCATCATCCTGTGGATTATTGCACAGATCCTTTATAATCTACAGGACCGATTACAAATAGAGGACCTGGGGACTGCAGCGATAAATATAGAAAATATTCTCCCAACCGTCTTTATTTTTGTTCTTCTTATTAGATATGTGGTTCTTGCCTTGAATATGCCACGAGAACAAATACAAAAACCATAAAAAAGGGTTTATATAGAAAGGAATGATTATCTGGTGGTAGGTACGAGGTAGAGTTATGGTGTATTGCGCAAAATGTGGGGTACAAAACGATGATGATGCCACATACTGTAAAAGCTGTGGGAACCCCCTTCAGGGCCATAAGCATGGCTATGACCGAAATCGAGATAACCGGTGTGAAGAGGAATGCGCTGGCGGGAAAAATGGTCGTGGATGGGCGATGTTCTGGGGCGTCATTATTATCCTGATTGGACTGGCGATTTTCTTTGAACTGGTCTTAAAACAGATGGCAACTACCTATATGTGGCTGTCGTGGGTCAATACCTTTCAATGGAACTGGATTTTTGCTGCAGTGATTGCGATTTTCATTATCGTCTTTGGAATCCGTGTCATCTCCCATAAATAATCATAGCAACATAGGTTTTACAGAGTTGTGGACAAGAACGACAGAGACGATTATGATGCCAGCGGGAGAGTTGAACCCTGGTGTCTAACCAGAGCATACAAAGAAGAATTGTATAAAGACCGTATTCTACTTTTCCTAAGAGTTCGATAATACTTACGGTGATGAAGAAGAAACTGAGAACCAACATACCATTGGATAGTACATGAATACTAGCATGGTGTCTTTTTTGGATGATCTCTAGGTAAACCAATGCGATGATCACAAGCCCTAAGAAAAGGAAAAGTCGTGAGATCATCGGTGATAGATGAAGTGAGACAACGACATAAAGAATCATCAAAATAATTGAGAGAAGACAACCAATGAGAAGACCAAGGCATCCTGCGCACCAGGTTTTATTCTGAGACATCCATCGATGATTTTCAAATGTTTCGCAGTCTGGATGATGTCCGTGAAATAATCGTTGTACTGCCTGTGAACGGTTTGCTGTCGTCTCTTCTTTTTTACGAATAAATAACCGTACCCAATTCGGACGGAGTGAAAAAGATATACCAAAAATACAACATAGAATGAATACTCCTGCAATACCTATTGTTCCAGGAAACATCGATAAAGGATGCGAAGCCGGTGTCTGAAACGCAAGACCGACAAGCAGAGCTGCCCCAATAACAGACGACGCAAGATAGAATAACACTTGTTTAGTTTGATTCAAATTAATCTCCTGAATTTCTCAAGGACGAACTGTCCAGCCATATGTCGATACATTGTTCGTTTCAATTTGTTTTTTGAAAACACTCCTGCGATGTTCTTCGTCAATGACCCATAAAACGTTTGATAGCACCGCCAGAGTTCCTCCTGAACTTCCTTTCGGGTCAATGAGTCTGTTGGCATGATGGCATGTGCCATATCATAATTAGAGTAATTTGTATCCTGGATCCATCCGCTGTTCTTCGCGGTCTCATAATAGACGGTCCCAGGAAACGGAGTCAACGCAGTATAAATCGCAATATCCGGGGCAAGATCAATAGAGAACTGCCGGAGCCGCTCAATGGACTCATGAGTATCTCTACGTGCACCGATCACAAACATCGCTTGAGCGAAAATATCGTTTTCATTTAATATTTTCATAGTCGCGTAGGCATCCGATGTTTTGGTTCCTTTTTTATACTCTTTAAGGGTCTCCTCTGAATCATTTTCCACACCGCACATAATCCAATAGGTTCCAACCTCTCTGAGTTTTCCAACAAGGTCAGGATGATGTGCCACATCATCGGTGCGTGTCTGGAAAAAAAGCATGATATCCTCTTTACATGGTTTCTGTCGGAGCTCCTCGTACAATTGTTTTCCCCGGGCGCTCAGATTCATATGGTCATCGGTCAACCAGAGGAACACGCCCCCATAGGTATCATGGAGGAATTCGATTTCATCTGCTATCCGTTTCGCTGATTTAGTTCTCCACCTACTTCCCCAATGACTCCATTGTGTACAAAAGGAACAATGATGTTCGCATCCCCGGGCGCCTTCCAAAATCATATATCTGGTGTTTCTCCCGGCCATCATCGTGAAATGATACCGCTTAAGTTTTTCTTCGACGAGATGATAAGCGGGATACGGGAGTGTATCAAGATTTTCGATCAAGGGACGTGGAGGGTTATGAATAATTTCATTGTTTTTTCGATACGAAATCCCTTTGACCTCGCTTATTTTTCCTTTTTTTTCTAATATTCTTAGAAGATCAATGACCGTCTGTTCTCCTTCGCCTCTCACGATATAGTCGATCTCTGGAAAGCTACGCAGAGATTCTTCAGGGGTAAACGAAAAATGAATACCACCGACAATCGTTATGATATCCTCGCTGACGTTTTTTGCTATCTCACAGGTCTTTGCACAGGTATACGCGTTTGTAGTAAAACCTGAAGTGAGCACAATGGTTGGATTTGCTGACTCGATATACCGTTCAAGACTGCTCCAATCAAGTCGATCTGCTTGACAATCGACAATTTCAATGTCAGTCCCTGGGAGTTCTCGTTCTACATATGCTGCAAGGATCAACAATGCAGACGGCGGTGGAAGGTACTCCCCCATGACAAACCAGAAGTTCCGTGGTGGTTCAACAAATAAGAGCGATGATTTCATCTATCCTCCATCTGGTAACAGATACTCTATAGAAATAGATTATTCTCTAAGGCGGCCCCAATGAAACAAAAAAAGAAGGAGAAGAGAAATTAAAAGAACTTCCACACCTCGATTTCCTGAGAGTTAAAGTTCCCTTCTTTATC
>CAZGIV010000064.1:0-11429 GCA_964526175.1 uncultured Thermoplasmatales archaeon
AGACCGTCATGCCTGACCTATTAAAAGGAATCCCACTTGCAGAAGCGATGATTGGACATTCCACCATAGGGGATACCATCATTGTCGGAGACCCAACATTCCGTTACACTATATAAAAAAAAGAATTTTTTTTATCAATTACCTTTTAATACCTTAAAAGCTATATTTATAGATTAGTAAGAATAAAATGACGAGAGAAAACTTCCCTTCATTTATCCCTGCAGAAAAAACAATTCCAGAATTAACGGTAAAAGCAATACTAGTCGGGATATTCCTTGCCATCGTTCTTGGAGCAGCAAATGCGTACCTCGGACTGTACGCAGGAATGACGGTTTCTGCAATCATCCCAGGTGCCGTCATGGCACTTGCATTGATGAAGCCATTCAAACCAACAATTCTTGAAGTCAACATCGCAACCATGGGTGCATCCGCAGGAGAATGCATCGCCGCAGGGGTCATCTTCACCATCCCTGCCCTCATCTTACTGGGAGCCTGGACCGAGATACACTACCTAGAAACAACCTTCATCTCGCTCATAGGTGGAATGCTTGGTGTCTTCTGGATGGTCCCGCTCCGACGAGCGCTCGTCGTCAAAACAGACCTCCCATTCCCAGAAGGAATCGCGGTCGCAGCGGTCCTCACCACGACAGTCGGTGGAGAATACACTAATAAAAAAGATCAGGTCAGCGCCATCTGGCTAGCAATCGGTGCTCTCTCAGCAGCACTCTTCAAATTCGGACAACTATCACTAAATCTCTTTCGCGATACCATCGAGGGGATTATCAGCATCGGAAAATACGCGATTTTCGGAAAGGAACATGACGCATGGTTCTACGGAGGAACCGCCACCTCACCAGCGCTACTCGCGGTCGGATGGATTATCGGCCCACGGATCTCCTCATACGTGCTGGTAGGAGGGCTCATTGGCTGGGTTATCATCGCACCGCTTCTCATCCTTGCAACCGGTCTCCCACAACCAACACCAGAATACATAGGACTAGGTCCCCTGATAGGAGGTTTCTATAAAATCTGGAGCGAACAGGTTCGATACATAGGTGTCGGAACCATGCTCATCGGTGGTCTCTGGGCAGTGTACTCCATACGAACAAACCTCGTCGACAGTGTGAAAGAAGCAGTAATCGGCCTGCGAAAACAGGGAACCAAAATCCAAAAACGCACCGAACAAGATTTGAACTACAAAATCGTCTTCCTGGCTATCGGAGCAATGGTACTACCGATTTTTGTGTTATATCAACTCCTCTCAGGACTATTCGGTATATCATTAATTATGGCGATTCTTACCATCTTTCTCGCCTTCATCGCAAGCGCACTCGCAGGATACCTCACCGGTCTTGTCGGCTCTTCAAACTGCCCGATATCAGGAGTAACCGTCACCATACTGCTCATCGTCAGCCTCCTGATGCTTGGATTAGGCGTCGCAGGCGTTCAAGGGATGGCTATTGTGATTTTCATCTCCGCGGTCGTTTGCATCGGTGGATCAATCTCAGGGGATCTGCTTCAGACTATGGCATCTGGTCAAATGATCGGAGCAACACCAAAAAAACTCCAAATCTCCATGATCTTCGGAGTCGTTGCAATCTCAGCCACAATCGGCATCGTCATTGGAGTACTACACCAGGCGTTTACCATCGGCAGCACGAAACTACCAGCACCACAAGCATTCCTCATGAAAGGAATTGTTCAAGGAATACTTGGTGGGAGCATGCTCTGGCCGTATGTCGTAGCAGGTGCTGTTCTCGCGTTGGTTTTAATCCTCATCGACCTCCCAGTCCTCCCAGTTGCCATTGGAATTTATCTCCCCTTTACGTTATCCGTACCCATCTTCATCGGCGGTGGCATCCGCCACATGACCGATACCGTCCTAAAGAAAAAATTCGGAAGTGCGGAGGAAGAAGAACTCAGTGACTGGGAGCTTGCTATCAAACAAACAGGGATCACCCCAAAGGATAAAGCGATACGAACCGGACTGCTCTTTACCGCAGGGCTCGTCGCTGGAGAAGCATTAACAGGGGTTGTCGTCGCCGTACTCATCGTGCTTGGGATTCAACTGGCAATCTTTGAGACCGCACCCTTGTGGCCAGGACTACTCTTTTTCGCATACATCGGGATCCTGCTGGCATACATTCCCATACGGGAGATCATCTCCAATAAAAGAATGAAATAAGAAGCTTTATTTTATTTCATAGAGATCACCGGAGTAAACAATTGGCCAATTAGGCATATTAAAGACTAGATATGAAGAAACACCCTCTAAATGATACCTTTATACACTATTAGCGGACAAGCATTGACACGGTTTTAATTCATGCTTTTTTTACGAAACAATATTAAAAAAAAAAAAAAAGGAAAAGATGGAGATTCTTAGTGTCCCATTAGATGTCGTAGTATTGGAAACGCATTGGGAAAACGCTCGAAGAATTTCTCGAATAACTGTTGGAAATATAGATCCTCGTTCATTGGTGTTTTAAGATACACATTTATCTCATAGAAGTCACTGAGGTCATCAAGATTTACAATTTTCACTTTCCCAGTAAAATTTGTTTTTTTGTCAGGTGGTGCAACAACAGCGACAGTCACAGAAACCCAACTTCCGTCGGGGAGAGCTGTACCACTGTCCGGTGAAAACGTCCAGGTTCCCCAGCTTGGCCAACTTTCAACCGCCCAGTTAAGGAGTGAACCATTTTCTCCCACGTTCCCAACTTGAAACGTTCCATTCACTGTAGCACCTGGTTTTACTTCATCCCAACCGAGTGATCCGCCGCAGTCTAAATCAGGCTCGGGTTCGGGTATCGTTTCGATCGTCAGTTTCGGGAAAACACCGCCCTCGGTCACCCAGAGCCCGCCGAACGTCTCAGCCCGAATGGTCAGCCCGACATATTGCTCCTGGGCGTTGACCAGATCAGTAACAAAGGACGTCACGTCGAAGCTCAGAACCTGTCCGATTTGAGGGTCTGAGGTATCTACCGAGTCAAGAACGTTGCCGTCCCCGGCTTCGAAATCGGACAGCTCCGCGAGCCCATTGCCCACGTATCCATCGACGGCCAAGCTCTCCGGGGTTTCACCATTAACGCCGAGACCGGAGATGTTGATATCTGTGATCATTACCTCGAACGTGGCCATGCTGATGAACTCCCCAGGCGGGACGTTGAATGGTGAGATATCAAACTCAGCCATTGACCGGCACTCCCCAAGGGTCCCCAGTAGGACGTCATTGAAGGTGGAATAGGGCCCATTGTCGCCGAAACCGTCGAACGGGTCCGCGTCAACAACCTCGAAGTCAACCGGCGGGTTCTCAATCGTAAATGTTGTTGTAGCAAAATTATAGATAATATCACGTGTTATTGACGTTTTAATAGTATTCACAGATGCCTGTAATATGGCTGTTTTACCATAGTTAGTAAACGTAGCTGACCCGGGCATAATAAATACAAGGGTTATTCCAATGACTACTGCTGCCTTTAATAAAATGTATGCTTTCTTTTTCACAGGTTTTTCCCCCCACAATTATTGAATATATTGTATTTAAACATTTGTAAAAAATATTTTTTATAACAGATGCTACAAAAAAATGGTTACGAGACTGATTTCATTTCAACGGTATAGTTTCTAACACCTCAAAGAGGTTACCGGAGAAATCACGAACAAACAACAACTGTTTCCCATTCTTCTCCACAAAGAACGGATCTAACCCGTGTTCTTTACACCGAGATATAAAATCACTTTTATTCTCGACCTCGATACAGGTATGAGCAAAGGATGGTTCTCTGTGTCCATCAGTGATGAACACCTCGAACCTGGTTTTCCCATTGTCATAGAAATCAAATTGCACTTCCTTCTCAATCTTAAAAATCGCCACGGATAACTCTTTCGAAAGAAGCGTACTTTTTATCTTCTGAAGCCCAAGGACTGTAGAAAAAAACCGATCTGCGTGGTGTTGACTACAACATTCGACTGCTACATGGTGAACAAGAATTTCTTTGGTCATAGAAAACCTTCAAAAGAAGAAACACATCAGGGAATTTAAAATAAACCGCCGAATAAGTGTCAAACAAATCAAAACCCTATAAAAGAGAGAATTCAATTCACATCTAATGAATGATGCTAGTTGGATCAACCGAAGTGTCATCTATCATATTTTCATCGATCGATTCGCAGGATATCGTTCCGCGGAAAACTGGAATCAACCTGTTTTTTTAGGAGGGACCATCAGAGGGATCATCGATAAACTCCCCTATTTATTAGACCTTGGTGTTACAACGCTTTGGATTTCCCCCTTTTATCAGACCTCAGCCTACCATGGGTACCATATCACCGATTTTTACCAGGTTGACCCTCATTTTGGAACCCTAGATGACATCAAGGACCTGATACGAGAATCACATAAAAATAACCTACATATCATCGCAGATTTCGTCCCAAATCATTGCTCAAAAGAACACCCATTCTTCAAAGAAGCCCAGCAGAACAAAAACAGCCAATACAGGGATTGGTTCTACTTCACCCGCTGGCCAGACCAATACCTCTGTTTTCTTCGTATCAAAGATATTCCAAAGCTCAACCTGAGCAACCCAGCGACATGCGATCATATCGTGAATGCCGCACTATACTGGTTGGACCAAGGATTTGATGGATTCCGTCTTGACCATGTCATCGGTCCATCGCATGACTTCTGGGAATACTTTACCCACACCATCAAAAACAAGTTCCCCAGCGTGGTCCTCATTGGAGAGGCGTGGATGAGGGGGATCAAAAAACAAGAACTCTGTACCATTCAAGTACGAAATAAAATTCTCAAATGGATCTCTGGAGCAGCATCAGAGAGTCTGTTTAAAGAATACGTAGGAGAACTCGATGGAGTCTTAGATTTTAAAGTCCAAGAACTGATAAAAAAATATGTTACAAAACCAAAAACCACTGAAAAAATATTCCATAAACAACTCAACAAACACTATGCGCATTTCCCTGAGAATTTTATATTACCAACGTTCCTCGATAACCACGATATGGATAGGTTTCTCTTTCTATGCAAAAACGACAAAGAAAAACTAAAAACCGCAGCAAGTATCCAATTCTCCCTCCCGCATCCGCCAATTATCTACTATGGCACAGAAATCGGGATGACACAAACAACACCACAACGGACCATCCCCTCCAACGGAGACCTACTCGCACGTCAACCCATGAGCTGGGACAAACAAGATTCAGAACTCTACACATTTTATAAAAAACTAATACAGAAAAAGAATAAAAAGTAGTTTCTACCTATGAAAAGCACTTCTATTTCTTAATCATCGTTGCTATACTTAAACGTTTCATTCTTCATGAGCATGTACCAAATACAGGTAAGAAGTTTTCTGCTCGCTGCCACGATCGCTTTATTTCTTCCCTTCTTGCTCTCCACGCGATAATACAGTCTGGTTATCGAGCTGCTTGGGCAATGTCGGATATGTATATGGGTGCACTGGTCTAATATCCATTTGAGGTTCTGATTGCATTCTTTCAGGATTCGTCCGTGGTAGATATGATTTCCGGATTGGATGGTTCGTGGGACGAGTCCTGCGTAGCTGCTGAGTTTCTTTGGATGGGGGAATCGGTGTATTTCTCCTATCTCGGTGAGGATGATCATCGCGCCGTAGTAGCTGATTCCTGGGATGCTGGTGAGCAGCATCGCTTGTTGGTTGTTTTTGCAGAGTGTTTCGATTTTCTCTGCGGTCTGTGTCTTTTCGTGTATCAGTGTCTCCATGATGTTCAGGTAACTGGTGAGGCTGTACTGCTCTGAATCCGGGAGTGTAATGCTCTGGAGGAATCTCATTCCTCCTGGGCCGAACAGGTCGCTGTAGTCACTGTGTTGTATTCCATTGCGGAGAAGGATCGCATGGATCTTGTTCTTGTATCGTGTGATTTCTTTTCGTAGGGACATGCGATGTCTGAAAATGTTGCGTTGTTCCATGATGGTTTTTGGTGGGATGTACGCGGTGGCGATGAAGCCAGTCCGCAGGCACTGTGCGATGGTTTTTGCATCCAGTTTATCGGTTTTTATCTTGGATTCTGCGATTGTTTTCGTCCGTCTCATGTTCACGAGGGTTGTCTTGACGCCAAGGGCATCGAGTGTCTCGTAGACATGGTACCAGGTGCACGTGGCTTCTATGGCTGCGTGTATGTTTTTGGTTTTGAGGCTTTTCACAAATCGTTTGATGTCTTTTGCATCGCTTTTGAACTGCTGTTCCTTGATGATGTTTCCTGCTTCGTCCATGGCTGCTGCTTGGATAAAGTTTTTATGGATATCCATTCCTACATATGTTGTACGCATACTGGGATTTCACCTCCTTGTTGTTGCGTATCTTGGGGCATAAACGACAGGTACCTATTCGTGCTCAGTGGCACATATTGACTGGTCGTTTGAGAGGGCGCCCAATTAAGGAGACGGTCTCCAGGTTTTGGGACCATAGAAACGACGGGCTGCCCTGTTGCCCTATGTCAATTCGATTGAGGTATCGACATAGGGTTAGAAGAAGTGTTTTCATGTCATTAAGGATATGTTTTTAAAGAAGAAAATGCTTCAAAACATGAATTGGGGGAGTAAAAGGATTATGCGAAAACAATTAGTATTCATAGGAATCTTGTTCTACTTATTACTGGTGCATTCAGTGTTTATAAATAACTATTTAAGAGAGAGAATGGGTATAGCTCCTCAAAAGAAAAAAGAATAAGAATCTCGCAGTTTTGTTTTTTTTTGCGAACCTATGAGAATTTTATTTTTTTACTTTACACGTTTCAGACTTAATTGTTTGAGGAGGTGATTTAAACGACCACAAAACAAAAACGGAAAGATAAAAAAATTCGGAAGAATAGAATGAAACGAAAAAGAACTAGATTGGAATAATTCTTCTTTTATTTTTCTAAATGATGGCTCTATACGATGTTCGGTGTGAAGAGACTGGTTTTATAAAGCGATTGATGTTTATGAAATTGTAAGTGATGGGGTGAAGGAATGACAACTTTTGGACAACGTGTTAAAAAGGCGTGGAAAAATATCAATGAGATAAAGCCGAAAAACAATGAGATAAAGTCGAAAAAAGATGAAAAATAAATAACCATCTCCTGATGGTTGAAAAGCGGTTATGAAATGTTAGGTGGGGATGGAGGGGAAATGGGCCGAGTTAGAATGAAAAATAAAAAAGTAATTGAGTTATTTAATGAAAAAACAGGGGACGTAGTAAGAACAATCTGTTTTCATAGTCCCAAAGAGTTTGACGAATTTGTAAAAGGTTTTAATGAAATGAGATACCCAGGTTATGGCTGGAGATATAGAGCTAAAGGGAAAAAGAAGGAAGAATGAAACACCAAGTCAATAAAGGGAAATACTGTAGCGCATCTGGGTGTAACAATAAAGCCAAAGTGAAAGGATTGTGTATGAGGTGTTATGCTCTGAAGAGAAAAAAGGAGACGAAAGGTGAATAACCATCTCTTGATAGTTTGAGGTACGAAAAAGAATGATATGCCCAAAGTGCGGTGGTGATACATTTATTATGGTTTCTGATGTAGGTTTAAAATGTGAAAATTGTGGATATATTTATAACATAGAGAGAAAAAAATGAATAAACATCCCTTTGTTCTTCAACATCTTTTTATCTTAATTTTACTGATGGTTGGTTATTTAAAGAAACAGTTATTATGAAATTGTAGGTTTGAGCGGGAAAAAAATTATGGCAGAAGAAACAACAAAAGCGGGAAAAGCTGAAAAAAGTAGATCTGATGAAAACGTGGTATATGTTGGACACAAACCTCCGATGAACTATGTGCTTGCAGTAGTGACACAGTTTAACAGTGGTTCGGATGAGGTTATACTAAAAGCAAGAGGCAGGGCGATAAGTACTGCGGTAGACGCAGCAGAGATAACAAGAAATCGGTTTGTCACAGATGCAAATCTAAAAGAAATAAAAATTGGTACAGAGAGCGTTACCAATGAGGAAGGGAGAAACTCTAATGTATCTTCCATTGAAATCTGCTTAGCGAAAAAGAAGAGTAAATAGGAAGAACGGTGAACTCACAAGCCAATGGCTATATCTAGTTTTTCTGTGATTTCCTTATAGCGATTTCGAATAGTAACCTCGGTGACGCCTGCGACCTCTGCTACCTCGCGTTGCGTTCTCCGTTCACCACAAAGTATCGATGCAATATAGAGCGATGCTGCTGCTATACCAGTTGGGCCACGGCCGCTAGTAAGTTCTTTATTTGTCGCTTCTACGAGTATGTTCAAAGTCTTTGCTTGAACCTCCGCGCTTAACTTTAACTCACTGCAGAACCGTGAGATATAATCCCGGGGTATGGTGGGCAGCAATTTTAATTCTAATTCACGGGAGATATATCGATAGGTTCTCCCGATCTCTTTCCGTGACATATGTGCGGCATTACTTATTTCATCAAGTGTCCTTGGTACATGACACTGTCGACAGGCAGCATATAACGATGCAGAAGCAACGCCTTCGATACTTCTGCCTCTCACAAGATTCCTTTTTGCTGCTTTGCGATAGACCATCGCTGCAGTTTCCCGGACGGTTCTCGGAAGGCTCATCCCTGAGGCCATGCGATCCAACTCAGAGAGCGCAGACGCAATGCTTCTCTCCGTTGCATCGCTGATTCTGATGCGTCGCTGCCATTTTCTAAGACGATAGAACTGTGCCCGGTTTCTGGTGGGAATGGATTTTCCGAAGAAGTCTCTGTTTTTCCATCCTATGACCGTACTGAGTCCTTTATCATGAATGGTGTAGGTCATTGGTGCTCCCGTTCGAGCTCGTTTCTCTCGCTGTTCGCTATCAAACGCTCGCCATTCAGGACCATGATCAATGATATCCTCATCAAGAACAAGTCCGCAATTTCTACAGACTAATTCTGCCCGTGAGTAATCTTTACTGAGATGGGTGCTCCCACATTCAGGACATTGAGCGATCTCTTCTATTGTCTGCTTTTCTTTTTTAACCAAAACAAATCAAATCCTTGATATTCTCTCACTTATCAGTTGAGTTATATAAATACGCGTACGTAGGAGTTTTTGAGGATTTTCTTATGGAAACAGAACGTCTCTCACTTTAACAGATTGGTTTTTTTTCGTTGCCCCATATAACACGAGAGAGGTTTTTCTTATGGAGAAGCCCTAATGACGTAAGCTCTTTTGATAATTTATCTACTGCTGCTGACACATCCTCTATCTTTCTTGCGCCTGCACAGACTATTTTACCAGTACCGAACAGTAACATAGCTACCCTGGGTTCTTTTATCCTATAGACCAGCCCAGGAAACTGCTCAGGCTCATATTCTATATTCTCTAGACCAAGAGATAGAGCTACTTCGCTGAGATTAAGTTCTCCCCCTAGATCAGCTGTGGCGACAATATTCTGGATCACAATCTCACGGTCTTTATAGACCTCAACACCCAACTTCTTCAGTTTTTCCGCAATGACATTAATAGTGGTTGTGACGTCCTCAATATTCTTTGCACCAGTACAGTTCGCCTTCCCACTCCGAAACAAGAGGGTAGCGGTTTTCGGACTACTCAACCGATACACGAGGCCAGGAAACTGCTCAGGCTCATATTCAGCTTCACCCCATGATTGTGCGATCACATCAAGATCTAACTTATCTGCAAAAGAGGTAGATGCTACAATATTTTGTAATTTTATTTCTATCATAGAGTATCACTTTTCATTAAAAAGTGCGGTGTCACAGTTTTTAGGTTGCAAAACAAAGAACACGTATATCTATTAAAATGATTCTCTCATAGTATGCTGGTTACATAATCTGTCTTTTTACATCTTTGTATATGGACGGTTCTTTGTTTTCAATTGATGATTGGTTTTATAAAAGAGTAAAATGTTTATATGTTATGATATGTGAGAAGGTGGAAAATATGAAACAAAAAAATGTTTGGGATATGATAATACATGATAAGATAAATACAACCGAAAACCGATTTTACGTATACCCATAGCTCATTACTCTTTTTTGCATTTAGAATGTTTTGTTTTTTCAAGGAAATAATCTATCCATGCTGCTCTAACACTGGGTATCGTTTCCCGTTCTATCCGATTTAATATATCATTTTGTTCTTTTGTCATCGCCAGTTTTTTAAGCGCTGAAAGATTAATCTCGGTGTCTTCTTTAACAAGAGAAGCTTTTGGGCGAAATAGGTTTCTTAGCCAAGATTTTTGTTTCTTCTTTATATCACGTGTCATTGTAATAAACCTTTTTTAAATAGCAACTGTCTGTTATCAAATGATTTCTCCTATACACTTGTAAAATTATATTTTATTGAGTATAATACATTAGGGTGATTTATTTCTTTTTCAGATATGGTAATCCTGTTCGTTTGTTGACACCAGTGGTATACCCATCAGGCATATCGCAAGATTTGCCACTTTTTGGTTTGTTTCCTGCTTTGCAAAAATAGTATATTTTCTGGTTTCTTCCGCCTTTCAGCTGGACTTCACGTGTGTGTAGGACATATCCATCTTTTTCAAATGCCATATTATTACCTCGGAGTAGCATAAGGAGGGAATGTTATATAAAGGTTCCCTGACCGAAGGCAACTCAGCGACTACCTTTGCGGTCTTATCTCTTATATGGATCAAACATTCTTTCAATTCTTTTTGAATTACAAAATGGACAAATCAATAAAGATGGTAGCCCATCAAAATATATCCCACAACTTTTACAATGCCACTTCATTTTCAAACCTTCCTTCCAGTACAGATTTGTAACTTCCTACACATATTATAATTTATTCTTTTCTGGAGGTTATCAGTAATTGAAAACTGATCAACAAACCAGGGTTCTGAGGATATGTTTTTAAAGAAGGGATTGTTACAAAACCATCAGAGTGGAGGCAAAGGCATTATGAAAAAACAGATTGTGATTGCTATTATCGTAGGTATTATAATTACATTAGTTGCGGGTCTTTCAATAGGGTGGTCGATCCCAAGAGACAATTCGTTATTAACTGGAGATCATCTATTAAATGAAGATAGTTCTCATTTAATAGGAAGTTGGAAAGGGGCAAACAGTAGCTCTTCTTTTTCTTTGACATTTTATGCAGATGGCAGTTTATTGTTTTCTTCATATCATGGCAATTTTACAGTCAATCAAGACACACTCATCTGTAATAACCATGGAATCACATTGAAAGCAGAGTTCTTTTTTATCGATGATTATGACACATTAGCGCTTACGAATATAAACAGTAGCTCTGACTCTGCCTTTGGCTATTTTGGTGTTCCTTACGGAATTATCCTACGAAGAGTCTAACTTATATTAAAAACGTGTCACTGCTTCTCCTCTTGTGTTTCTCAGAATATGTTTTTAACGAAAGTAAGCTCAGGGATTATAGTAATGTTGAAATGAAATTAGCATAA